>NZ_JAKRFQ010000244.1 GCF_022347985.1 Photobacterium sp. OFAV2-7 | reverse complement strand
TCGCGGAAATCACCTTGCAAGAAGCTCACTCCCGGCAGTGAATCCATAGGCAGAATGTCACAGGCAATCACCTGTCCTTCATCACCAACTACCTCAGCAGCATATTGTGACCAGCCCCCCGGTGCCGCCCCCAGATCGACAACTGTCATTCCGGGCTTTAGCAGTTTATCCTTATTTTGAATCTCTTCAATTTTAAAGATAGCGCGAGAACGGTAGCCTTTCTTCTGTGCCTCCAGAACATATTTATCATCAAAATGCTCTTTCAGCCAACGTCCGGAGCTCCCCGATTGTTTTTTTCGACTCATGATTTACCTAATGAGTTAGCGTACTTATAAAGTATACTCGACCACTTTACAGTGACGTATACTAAACAAATTAGTCTTCTAGACTAGATGGCGTTAGAATACCGTGTTTTCAACCCTTATCACCAAAAAATAGAGTCTCCATGAACCTAAGCACCAAACAGAAGCAATACCTGAAGGGTCTTGCCCACAACCTAAAGCCTGTTGTCCTTATGGGTGCAAACGGCCTGACAGAAGCGGTTCTGGCCGAAATCGAACTCGCGCTTGACCACCATGAACTTATCAAGGTTAAGGTTGCTGCAGAAGAACGCGAAACAAAAGTTTTGATCGTCGATGCAATTGTTCGTGAAACGAAAGCAGAAAAAGTACAAGTTATCGGTAAGACACTTGTTCTTTACCGCCCGAGCGAAGAGCGTAAAATCGAACTTCCTCGCAAATAAAAAAGGCCGCCGACGCGGCCTTTTTTACACCCGGATAATGGCACGGAGCGCCACTATCTACCGCAATCCGTTGTTACATTCACTAACAATATAATCACATCGGCAATCAATTAGATGTACGACACTTCCGCAATTTCGAACTCTTTTTGACCACCAGGCGTGGTAATGACCACTTCATCGTCTTGCATTTTGCCAATCAGGCCACGTGCAATCGGCGAGTTGACCGAGATCCGTCCCGCCTTGATATCAGCTTCATCATCACCAACAATCTGGTACTGAACTTCATCTTCGGTATCAACGTCAATCAGCGTCACAGTCACACCAAAGATAACTTTGCCGGTGTTCTCCATCTTGGTGACATCGATCACCTGAGCAACCGATAGTTTATATTCGATATCACGGATCTGCGCTTCACAGATACCCTGCTCTTCACGTGCAGCATGGTACTCGGCATTTTCCTTCAGGTCGCCCAACTCACGGGCCTCACCAATCGCCTGAGAGATAATAGGACGGCGCTTCATTAATGCATCCAGTTCATCACGCAGCATCTTCTCGCCGCGTACCGTCATTGGAACCTTATCCATAACTTTACTTACCTCAAACCCCGTATAGTACCTAGCACTATTTTGGGCAAAAAAAAGCTAGTCCAGCTCCATGCTGAACCAACATCGTTAATAGGGAACAGAATTCATTTTAAACAAAGATGAGCAAGAGATCACCCTAGATACTGTCTCCAGTAATATAAGGCTTTTCTTCCTACAGGAACCTGACCGATTTTAATGTGGATTAGTTCACAAATATAATTAATCTTACAAAATAAGTACCACAAGAAAATATCAATCACTTCTAAAGACAACTAAAAGCTCATCTTAGTAGAGAACTTTCCCACCCAAATATAAACATCTGATAAAAAAGACATTTTAGAACCAAAAAACACCAAAAAGTATTCCGGAAAAGTATTTTTCAGTTTTTTTTACTAACTGTCTGCCCACAATAACCAGTAAAAAGAACACCATGCATTTAGCACTCTCATGCATACAACAAAATAATTCCAAAAGGATTCGACAATGAACAAGAAACTGATTGCTTTGGCAGTAGCAGCAGCATCAATCTCGGGCGCAGCAACAGCTGCAGAAGTATACTCTGACGAAACTTCTAGCCTGGCAGTAGGCGGCCGTTTTGAAGCTCGTATGGTAATGGCAGATAACGAAGCGGGTGACAGCAAAGTTACTGACGCATCTCGTGTTCGTGTAAATATCGCAGGTAAAACTGATATCACTGAAGACATCTATGGTATCGGTTTCTGGGAAGGCGAATACAAAGATGGTGAAGATGTTGATAACCGTCACATCAACGCAGGTATCGGCGGCGAGTTCGGCCAGGTTCGCTACGGTAAAACTGACGGCTCTCTGGGCATGCTGACAGACTTCACTGATATCATGGCTTTCCACGGTAACGAAGCAGGTAACAAGCTTGCTGCTGCTGACCGTACAAGTAACAACCTTGCTTACGTTGGTTCTTTTGACCTTTCAGGCAACAACCTGACAGTCAAAGCAAACTATGTGTTCACTGGCGAAAATGAAAACGCTAACGGTACTTACGATGTTGACGGCTACTCTCTTGCTGCAATGTACGCTATGGACATGGGCCTGGCATTCGGTGCGGGTTACGGCGAGCAGGACGGTCAGGCAGCCCTAAACACTGAAACTGGCAAGCAGGCATTCGGTGCAATTTCTTACACTATCGGCGACTTCTACTTTGCCGGCCTATACCAGGACGCAGAAAACACTGAAGTACACGGCCTGAACGTTGAAGAGTCTAAGGGTTACGAATTTGCTGCATCTTACACGATGGGCGATACAGTATTCATCGCGACTTACAACTACCTGGAAGACTCAAACAACGACAAGGATCTACGTGATTCAATCGCTGTTGACGCGACTCACTACTTCAACAAGAACTTCCGTACTTACGCTTCATACAAGTTCAACAACCTAGACACAGACTCTACTGTTGGCATCACTAAAGCGAAGACATCTGACGAGTTCGTACTGGGTGCACGTTACGACTTCTAATCCCGACTGGATTAGCAAGGCTACATGCTAATAAGGGCGCTGACCTTCGGGTCGGCGCCTTTTTGCGATATGATGGTTAAACGACTTTCATATGGTTATTAACTTAATGCTCCGTGTATTTCCCCTATTGCTAGGCCTGCTGCTTAGCCAGCCTGTACTTGCCAACTTTTCTCCCCAGCCTGCAATCAAACACTTACCCGGAGGCCATGATGCCGCCCTGATTGTTGTCGATCCGGCTAGCGGCCAGGTGAAGTACTCCCAACGAGAAAAGCAGCTACAGGCACCAGCCAGTACCCAAAAACTCTTCACGGCACTGGCAGCCAAACTCTACCTTGGCGACAGCTTCCGCTTTACAACCGATTTAGAGCAAATCGGAGACGATATTATCGTGCGCTTTAGCGGCGATCCGACCCTGTCTCGCCCGCAATTGGCCGCTCTGCTGGCCAAGCTAAAAAAAGCTAAAATCAACACGGTAAAAGGAAACATCGTGCTCAATGGGGCTGTATTTAGCGGATATGAGCGGGCACCAGGATGGCCCTGGGATATTCTCGGGGTTTGCTACAGCGCCCCTGCCAGCAGCATCTCACTGGAACATAATTGCGTGCAAGGTGCCCTATACAGCAACAAGGCCCTTGGCCAGATAACACGAGTTAATGTGCCTGCCCACCAGCCTGTCAGGGTCACGACAGATGCGGTAATTGTCAGCAAGGAACAACAAAAAGCACGCTACTGCGACTTAACTCTGGTTGCCGATAATAGCAATACCTACCAGCTAAGTGGGTGCTTACCTAAACGCAGCCAACCGCTGCCCCTTAACTTCGCCGTGCAAAACACCGAGCTCTATGCCGGGGCTGTGATCCGTCGCGAGCTCAAGCTCGCCGGTATTCGCTTTGACGGTAAAATCGTTCGTGATGATACGGCCCGGGGCAAACGCATAGCCCGTCATCAGTCCGACCCACTGCCTTTGTTACTCGATACTATGGTCAAGGACTCCGACAACCTGATCGCTGACAATCTGGCCAAGACTCTTGGCGGTCAATATTTCAAGCAGCCGGGCAGTTTTAGCAATGGAGTGGCCGCTATCAAGGCGATCTTGAATGAAAAAGCGGGGATTGATTTAAGCAAGGCCGTACTGGTCGATGGTTCCGGCCTGTCTCGCAATAACAGGGTTTCGGCGGCCCAGATGATGGAAGTGATCACTTACCTCTACCAGAATGACAAGCAGCTCAACTTACTCAGCACCTTGCCGGTAAGCGGAATAAGCGGGACCTTGCACTACCGCCAGAGCATTCGCCACCAACCGCTCCAGGGCAAGATTGCAGCCAAGAGCGGCTCGCTGTTCGGCACCTACAACCTTGCCGGGCTCATCACGGCCCAATCTGGCAAGCAGTTACTGTTCGTCCAGTTCGTGACCAACTACCACCCTGAAGAACCAGAAGAAGGGGCCCCGAAAGTCGCACCGCCCATTGAGCATTTTGAGCGCGAACTTTATCGAAGCTTATATGAGAGTTTTTAGCAGCATGAGTGGAGCACTCTCAAAACGTTAAAAAGAGAATGCTCTTCCTCATTTCAAGGGGGGTAGCTTTACCTTAAACCCCACCCTAACCCTCCCCTTGAAAAAGGGAGGGGATAAAAACAGCGTCCTCGATGTTTTTGCCCCTACTATAGGGGCACAAAACTTACGCCAGACCTAACATCCAGTTTACTGTGGTGAAGTAGATCATCATCCCGGTAATATCAACCACCGAAGCCAGCACCGGACTGACCAGCACAGCCGGATCCAGTCGGCAAGCCCTCGCTATCATTGGCAAGATACCACCGACAGTCGTCGAGAGGACAACCTGCAACGATATAGCCATACCAATAGCCAGCGCAATATCATGCAACTGCATCCCCATCGGCAGAGCTGTACCATCGCTGAACATCAGCACCCGGCCGACAATCACCACGGCCAATACCGCAGCTATCACAATCGCGACCCGGAACTCTTTCCACATCACAGCCACCCAGTCCCGGCAGCGTATTTCTTCCATCGCCAATGCCCTGATGACCAAAGTGGCAGCCTGAGAGCCGGTGTTTCCCCCGGCTGCAGCGATCACCGGCATATAAATTGCCAGCAATACCAGTTGGCTCAAGGTGTCCTCGTAGTGAGAGATGATGAGGCCCGAGACAATCCCCAGCAATGCTAAGCCGACGATCCAGCCGATACGCTCGCGAACATGACTGAACACACTGTTTTTCAGGTAGTGTCCGGCTGGTTCAGCTTCAGAGCAGATCAAGCCAAGCCCGTTGGCCAAATGACGCATCCGGACGTGCTCGTTCCTCTCATCCAGCAAATCCAGCAGCGTCTGGACATGACGCAACGGACACTCATGTAATACCGCAATCGCCTCTGAAATCGGCATTCTCGCCAGCAGAGTGGCCTGCTCTTCAATGTTGTATTTCAAAAAAGCATTACGTACTGCCAGAACATCGTTCTGACCAAGATTTTCTGTTGCAGCTACAGACTGAGCTGCATAGTTCATTACCGCCATGGCGAATCTCCCGATTGGCAATGCCTACCCTTTCAGACTAGGCATGGGTAACGACCACCAGAATGGCGCTATACAACAGCATAAATGTGCCGAATACTACCGGAACCGGGCATCAAATAAGCCCAGATAGCCGACAGCATAAAGCCTGTCATTCATTACAAATTAGCGACATTCAATATTGAGAAATAGGCAAGAAAACCAGGAATGGTTTGTCAGAAAAGGTATCAAAGAAGAGAAGATACAAAGACATACTATTCCGAACCCGGGCCGGTTCGGAATCACAGGAGACCGACACCGCTAGCGGGTTTGATTTTCCACCTTCATACTCGGGGGATGGTCGGTATCGTTCATTAAAGTCTCCAAAAAATTTATCGCTTATGCGACGCCGCCAATTGTACGCAATTAAGTTATCAGTTCAAGCAGTATCAGCCGCGAATTTGACACAAAATATAAATGCCGTGCTCAAGTGCCAAAAATAAAACAGCCCGCACAAGGCGGGCTGCTCATTAGTATCGACAACAACCGTTAGGCGTTGTTAAGACGAGCATGAAGCTCCTGTACCGATGTCACCTTATTACGGTCATCGGCAGCCCAGGCCATGCAAGTCGCAAAGGCTGCGTTGAGGGTAGTGGTATAGTTCACCTTCTCGGCCAGCGCGCCGCGACGAAGTACTTTCGAGTCTTCAATCGCCTGACGCCCTTCGGCGGTGTTCACGATATAGGTGTACTCATTGTTCTTGATACGGTCAAGAATATGAGGACGACC
>NZ_JAKRFQ010000243.1 GCF_022347985.1 Photobacterium sp. OFAV2-7 | reverse complement strand
ACCGAAGGCGTTGTTGGGGAGACCTATAATATTGGCGGCCACAATGAAAAAGCTAACATTGAAGTCGTTAAAACTATCTGTGAGCTACTAGAGCAACTCGTACCAAATAAGCCTGAAGGTGTAGCGCAGTATCAAGATTTGATTACTTATGTGACCGACCGCCCAGGGCATGATGTTCGTTATGCTATTGATGCAAGCAAGATAGAACGTGAACTAGGCTGGAAGCCAGCTGAGACGTTTGAGTCTGGTATTCGCAAAACAGTTGAGTGGTACTTGGATAACAAAGAATGGTGGAGCCGTGTATTAGATGGCTCTTATAGCCGTGAGCGCCTAGGGAATGAAAAATAATATGAAAGGTATAATTCTAGCTGGTGGCTCAGGTACTCGCCTTTATCCTATTACACGCGGTGTATCTAAGCAGCTTTTGCCTGTCTATGACAAGCCAATGATCTATTACCCGCTGTCGACTCTAATGCTAGCTGGCATTAAAGATATTCTTGTTATTACCACTCCCGAAGATAACGAAGGCTTTAGACGTCTGCTTGGCGATGGCTCAGATTTTGGTATCAATCTGGAGTACGCAATTCAGGAAAGTCCAGACGGTCTTGCGCAAGCGTTCCTTATTGGCGAAGACTTCATCGGTGATGATTCTTGCTGTTTGGTTCTTGGCGATAATATCTTTTATGGTCAGGCGTTTAGTCAGACATTGAAGAATGCAGCAGATCGAGCGCATGGGGCTTCTGTTTTTGGTTATCAAGTGAAAGACCCTGAACGCTTTGGTGTTGTTGAATTTGACGGTGAAATGAAAGCTGTTTCAATTGAAGAAAAGCCTCTGGAGCCTAAGTCTAACTATGCTGTGACTGGTTTATATTTCTACGATAATCGTGTTGTTGATTTTGCAAAACGTGTTGAGCCCTCTGCTCGAGGTGAGTTAGAGATTACCAGTATTAATCAGATGTACCTTGAAGATGGGTCGCTAAATGTTGAACTGCTTGGGCGTGGTTTTGCCTGGTTAGATACCGGTACGCATGAAAGCCTTCATGAAGCGTCATCATTTGTGCAAACCATCGAGAATGTTCAAGGTCTAAAAGTTGCCTGTCTTGAAGAAATCGCCTGGCGAAATGGTTGGCTATCGAATGAACGTTTGTTAGAGATTGCAGAGCCAATGCTAAAGAACGATTATGGTCAGTATTTAACACGCTTAGTTGCTGAGCAAAACAAAAAGGCGGTGAGCTAAATGCGAGTGCTAATAACAGGTTGTTATGGTCAAGTTGGCCATTGTCTGGTTCAGCAGCTAACTGGCAAAGCTGAATTGTTGGCAGTTGATAGAGAGCAGTTGGATATTACCAATGAAGGTGCTGTGATTGATGCAGTTGCTGAGTTTAAACCTGATGTCATCATTAATGCTGCTGCACACACCGCCGTTGATAAAGCAGAAGAAGAGTTAGAGCTGTCATATGCAATTAACCGCGACGGTCCTAAATACCTTGCTAAGGCTGCAAATAAGATAGGTGCTGCGATTCTTCATATTTCAACAGATTACGTCTTTGCAGGAAGTAAAGACGGTCTTTATTTAGAAAGTGATGAGACAGATCCGCAAGGCGTCTACGGAAAAAGCAAGTTAGCTGGTGAAGAAGCCGTAATTGAAGCATGCTCTAAGCATGTTATCTTGCGAACAGCATGGGTATTTGGTCAGCACGGTAACAACTTTGTCAAAACCATGCTGAGACTGTCGAAGGACAGAGACAGCTTAGGAATTGTTGGTGATCAATTTGGTGGTCCCACCTATGCCGGTGATATCGCTAAAGCCCTAGTAACGATTTCTAATCAAATTGTGAAAGGCAATGATGTGGAATACGGTGTTTACCATTTTTCTGGCGCACCACATGTTAGCTGGTTTGAATTTGCTCAAGTAATTTTTGATGAAGCGGTTAAGCAAAACCTAATGGTAACAGCACCACAATTGAATAGCATTACTACATCCGACTACCCAACACCGGCAAAGCGCCCTGCAAACTCAAAACTGGATACGAGTAAAATCACCCAAGGCTTTAACATTCAGGCAAGTGACTGGCGTTCAGCGTTAGCTGATATCAAGCCTTACACGAACTAATAGAATCTGAACGAGTTGTAATAATGAAAGTTATCGAAACCAAAATCCCAGATGTAAAAATCATTGAGCCAGCAGTATTTGGTGATGAGCGTGGTTTTTTCATGGAAACTTGGCAGCAAAAGAAATTTGAAGAACTTGTTGCAAAGCGCACGTTTGTTCAGGACAACCATTCGAAATCTAAGCAGGGTATTTTGCGCGGTTTACACTACCAAACAGAAAACACTCAAGGAAAACTTGTGCGAGTTGTCTCTGGTGAAGTGTATGATGTGGCTGTTGATATTCGCAAAGGTTCACCGACATTTGGTCAGTGGGTCGGTGTTTTCCTTTCGGCTGAAAACAAGCGTCAGTTGTGGATTCCTGAAGGTTTTGCACATGGGTTTTATGTTACCAGTGAAGAAGCAGAATTTGTCTATAAATGCACAGATTATTATAATCCATCTTCAGAGGTGTCACTGAGATGGGATGATGAAGAGTTATCAATTGAATGGCCAATGGATGATGAGATGAGTCCAACGCTTTCTGAAAAAGATAAGAATGGAAAGTTATTAAAAGATATAAAGGTTTTAAATGTTAGTTCTTAAAAATAACTTTAGATTGATTTACTCTTTAACAAAACGAGATATAGAAAATCGATATAAAAACTCAACATTAGGCTTAGCATGGACGATAGTATTTCCTTTGTTTATGCTACTAATTTATTCATTTGTATTTGGCTTTGTATTTAAAGCCAAATGGGGAGGCGAGCTAAAAGCAAACTATAGCCTAATCATGTTCATTGGCTTAATAGTGCACTCATTCCTTGCTGACTGTATTGGTCGTGCGACTTCTCTGATTCAAGGTAATGCCAATTATGTAAAGAAAGTTGTATTTCCCCTAGAGTCATTATGTTGGGTAGCTCTGTTATCAGCGCTTTTTCAATTTGTTATTGGTCTTTCCGTTTTCTTCTTATTTTATTTTATTGATGGGAATGGAATATCATTAACAATTTTACTATTGCCATTTGTTATCTTACCATTTGTGATTTTAGCATATTCACTTATCTTATTTTTATCTTCGTTAAGTGTGTATATAAGAGATGTTGCACATATAATGTCGATAGTAATATCTGTTATGTTGTTTATGTCACCAGTTTTTTACTCAATTGATGCGGTACCAGCTAATTATCAATGGGTGTTATATCTAAACCCGATCACATATATTATTGAAACATTACGTGGATGTATTATATATGGTAAAGGTATAGAGCCACTAGGTTATACAATATATTTAGCAATAAGTGTGGTTTTGTATGTTGTAGCGAATAAATGGTTTAATATGACAAAAAGAGGTTTTTCAGATGTCCTTTGATACAGTAATTCAAACAAGAGGTCTAAGAAAAAAGTTCTTGATGTTTAGTAATCCATTAGAGCGATTAAAGCAACTGATTGGGATTAATAAAAATTATGAAGAGCATGTCGCACTAGATGACATAAACATAGAAATCCGTAAAGGTGAAACGGTTGGTATAATTGGTGTTAACGGCTCTGGGAAGTCGACTCTTCTACAGCTTATATGCGGAACACTAAACCCTTCAGAAGGTGAAGTAACTGTAAATGGTCGGGTTGCAGCATTATTAGAGTTAGGCGCAGGTTTTAATCCTGAGTTCACTGGAATCGAGAATGTATATTTAAACTCTACGTTAATGGGATTAAGTCGACAAGAAACTGACCTCATCTTTGATGATATTGTAGAATTTGCGGATATCGGTGACTTTATTCACCAACCTGTAAAAACATATTCGAGTGGTATGTTTGCTCGATTAGCATTCTCAACTGCTATCCACGTAAAACCTGAAATACTTATTGTTGATGAAATACTAGCTGTAGGTGATTCTCGATTTCAACGAAAATGCTTAGACAAATTTAGAGAGATAAGAGAGTCAGGCTGTACTATATTGTTTGTCTCACACGATGACTACCAAGTAAGAAATATCTGCGATAAAGTTTTATATTTGAAAAGTGGTGAACAAGTATTTTTTGGATCTGCAAATGAAGGTGTAACTTATTATCTTCAAGACTTGCAAGAGCAAGATGGAAAAAACAATAAAGTAGAAACTGCTGACTCGATAAGTGCAAATAAAATTGTTGAAGTTAGTAATCCATTGCTTTTGAATAGCACTAACGAGGAAGTAAATAAGATTGAGTCAGGAGAGTCAATAACACTCCAGTTTGATTTTGAATGCTTAGATAATGAATTAGTAAACGAATTATGCTTTGTATTTAATTTGTATAGAAAAGATAATGTTTATGTCTGTGGTACCACAACAGAAATGCAAGAAGTAAAAATATTAAAAAATTATACAAGTGGGCGTGTCAAAGTAACATTTCCTAATCTGAAATTACTGGCTGGTATCTATAATTGGCGAATTGCTATTAATGATTCAGATGGTATTCAAATATTAACAGAAATGCTTCCTGTTTGTGAATTTTCTGTATCAGATAATTTTAAAGCAGTTGGAATTTATGATATCGAACATGAATGGCTGGTTGAGGAGCTGTAAATAATGGAAAGAATGAATGAAGCTCTAATTCAAAAACAGTTTTTATATGATGAACATCATGCTAGGTATAAGCATTTTAGAAAATTCATGCACGGAAAAGTTATAGATTGTGCATGTGGAATTGGATATGCTTCAAAGATAGTATTAGCAAATAGTGCCGTTGATAGTTATTTAGGCGTTGATATTTCTGACGAAGCAGTTGATTTGGCATCGAAAAACTTTTCGATAGAAAATGAAGCAACTTTTGTCAAAGGTAATATTTGTGATTTAGAGTATGAAAGCCATTCATTTGATACTTTTATCTCTATGGAAACTCTCGAGCACCTAGAAGACCCTAATATTGCTATTCGTGAAATTAAGAGGGTGCTGAAGTCTACAGGCGTATTCATCGGTAGTGTACCTGTTGATGAATATGATGAGAAATGTGAAGCCGTTTATGGCGAGAATATCTATCATATTCAAAGGTTTAATAGAAAAGCATTAGAAACCTTACTTTCAAGTGAGTTTAAGTATGTATATATAGGAATAATGACGCGTGAAATAGTTTCTAAATATGAACCTATCAATGCTGAAAGTGATGGTATTAAAGAGGACATACTTAGCCACAAGTACAATGCCGATCATGGTTCATTTTTGTTTATTTGTTCTAACCAACCAATTGAAGTAGATTTCCACAACAAATTCTATTTAGCACAATCACTTGTTGAATATGACCAAGAGCAAGTTATCCCGGTTTTCAACTCAATGAGATATGCTGAGAAACTTGCTTTGGAGCGAGAAGATATAATTAATAATACAGAAATAGCGTATCAAATTAAGGTCAGAAAGCTCCAAGATAAAATAGAAGAACTACAAATAGAAATTGGAAATCGTCAAAATGAACAGTCGCTTACTAAGACTAATGAAGGCGGTATTTTAAGAGGACTTATTAGTCAAGTTAAGCAGCGAATCTTAAATTATAGAAAGAAACAATGAAAGCTTGTAGGTTTTAAATGAAAACATCAGAGTTAAAGCTAGCTGAAAGCACAAAATATCTTTTTACGGATTTTTTTGATACGTTAATATATAGGAAGTGCCACCCAGAAGAAATTAAGCGAAAGTGGTGTGCACGTATTATTGACGTCTTTGATATTAAGATTGAAACTAATAATCTATACAGATTAAGACTACAATGCGAAGCGGAAATATGTGAAGTAAACCTCAATCTTTTTGGAGAAGGTGAGTTTAAATATAGTGAGCTTTTAAACTTATTACATGCCCAGCTTCAAAAGCAGTTCAATATATGCGTTGATCGAAGTCTGTTTTTTGAAATTGCAGAGACAATTGAGCTTTCAATTGAAAAAGATAATCAACTTGTCAATACTGATGAGCTTGATTTTATAATCAAGGAAAGAAGTTTTGGAAAAGTTGTTATTGTCGTTTCAGATTTTTATATGTCGGGCTGGTTTGTTCAAGAATTAAGATC
>NZ_JAKRFQ010000242.1 GCF_022347985.1 Photobacterium sp. OFAV2-7 | reverse complement strand
ACAGGTGTTGGAAAGAAAGCCTCGATAATTTTACCGTCGCGGTTTTTAGTCGCGGTACCTAGGGCAAGTGAAAAGCTGGCCATTAGTGATCGTTCTCCATGTAAAAGTTTTGAGCTCTGCGCTGCAATGCAGGCAGATTGTATACGATTGGAAACCATCATAATGACAGTTGGCATGATATTGAAGGGGGGAGCGGATAATCAGTGAAAAATGACGTAATTCTTGCCAAAGCCGGGCTATTAACAGTGGTTAACTGGCTTTTTATGCATAAAAAAACCTCCAAAATGGAGGTTTATTCATGTAGAAGCCGCTGAAGGCAGAGATTAAGCTGCATCTTCCTGTGGCTGTTCGGCAACAGCTTCAGGTTTTGCTACTTTCTTCTTTGGTGCCGCTTTCTTTTTGGCCCCCAGTGCAATCAGTACTTCTTCACGCTTCTGTGCCAAGAACAGCGATAGCTCTTCTTGTTTGGCCTCATCTTCGAACAGTTCACTTTCGCCTAGCAAAGCAAACATCTCGTCAGCCATATCCAGCATCTTGTCGTATGCGTCGGCTTCGGACTTAGAGGTGAAAGTCATCTTTTCTTCTCCGTTGCGCTCAACCACATATTTGACGATAACAGCCATGGTCACCCTCTCCCGAAATTGATTTACTGGCTGTTTATACAGTAGCATAAAGGGCTATGTCCAGTGATAAGCGTGTTATTGTGATGGTGCGAGAAAAATTTACCCATATTTATGCCCGGGCAGCTGATAGAAAAGGTGGTGAGGCGGAGCTGGAAAGCTTGTTGGCCACCCCTCTAAGCGCGCAAGAGCTAAAGGAAATCCCAGATGACCGCTGGTTGGCAGCGTTCACCCAGAAGGTGTTTCAGTCCGGCATGAGCTGGAAAGTTGTCCGCAATAAGTGGCCAAACTTCGAAGAGGTTTTTTTCGGTTTTGATATCGAAAAAATGTTGCTGATGCCAACGGAGATGTGGGAGCGAAAAGCGACGGATCCGGCGATTATTCGCCACCTTGGAAAGGTTATGACAATTCCTGAAAATGCCCGCATGATCCATGATGCTGCGTTGGATCATTGCTCCTTTTCAGCAATGGTTGCCGATTGGCCTGCAGAAGACATTACCGGCTTATGGCGATACCTGAAGGCACACGGTAAGCGCCTTGGTGGCAATACCGGGCCGTATACATTGCGGATCATGGGTAAAGATACCTTTATTCTGAGCCATGATGTCGAAGCTTATCTGCGTAATATCGGGGTGATAGACGGTGGCCGCGATACCCGTAAATCGTTGCAGGCTACCCAGCAGGCCTTCAGTGAGTGGCAGCAGGAAAGTGGCCGTCCGTTGTGCCAGATCAGCCAGATCATTGCCTTTAGTCAGGGAGATAATCGTCTCTAAAGGCGATGACCCAGGGCCTTTTAATTCAGCGTCCAGCTCTGGCAGAAATCCAGGAACAGCTTGAGCAGCGGGCTCTGGTATTTTTCCCTGTGATAAAGTAGCCAGTATTGGCGGTGGGTATCGAGTGGCAAGTCGAGGATAGCCAGACGGTTATCCTTAACGGCATGCTCGACTGCCAGCCGTGACAGGCAGGTGATCCCAAGGCCTGCTGTTGCACAGTTAATGATGGCCTCGGTAGTGTTGAGCTCGAAGGCTTGCTGCCACTCCTCCAGCCTCGGTGCAATACGGTTGAGGAAAAACTCCCGTGTGCCCGATCCCGGTTCCCGTAAAATCCACTGTGAGTGTTCCAGATCCGACAAACTTAGATTGCCTATCTTGGTCAGGGGGTGATCAGGATGGCATGCTACCACCATTTCATCGTCCAGCCAGGGCTGAACCACCAGATCGGACTGCTGCACCTTGCCTTCGACCAGGCCGATATCGAGTTCGAATTCACTCAGCATGTGGCAGATTTGGGCGGTATTGGAAATAAACAGGGATTGATCATCGTGCTTGCTGTGGTGGCGAAAATCGCGGAGCAAAAAAGGGGTGATTTGATTGCCGACCGTATCGCTTGAGCCGATTTTTAGTTTTCCGCTAATCGGGCCGGCATGGTCAAACAGTAGCTCAATGTCATCGCTACGGGCCAGAAGTTCGTCGGCCAGGGGAAGCAGGCGCTTTCCCTGCTCGTTGATGATCAGGCGGTTGTTATTGCGATCAAAAAGCTTGTGTCCCAGGTGCTTCTCAAGCTCGGACAGTGCCATGCTGACTGCCGGTTTGGAAAGAAACAGTTTTTCGGCGGCCGCTGTGATGGTTCGCTCCTGGGCAACGGTGATGAAGACTCTGAGCTGTTTGAGTGCAATGTTCATTGTTACCCCTTTTTGTTCAGTGATTCTTAAAGCTAGTTTAAAAACATTCAAATATTCCAAACAACAAAGATTATATACACTCACAGGGTGTTCCGAAAAGAGTGTTTCTGCCGACAAGAAATGGCAGGAAACGGAGTGGGTAAGATGATTAAGGCAACGAAGAAAAAAGTCGCAGGTGCGCCGACCCCAATGGCAGGGCTGGCATTGGGTATCGGCAGTCTTGGATGGTGTTGGGAAAATGCTGCCGATCTTGATGGGAGCGGGCAGGTTGCTGGCGCGGCCATTGCCTCGATATTACTGCTGGTCCTAATAGCGAAGTTCGTTCTTCACCCTAAATTACTATGGCAAGATCTGACCCACCATGTGGTCGGTAGCGTGGTGCCAACTTTCGCAATGGCATTGATGGTGGTGTCAAAAGCGGTGGGCATGTATGCCCCTTATCTGGCTCAGGCACTGTGGTTATTTGCCGTGATACTGCATCTTATTTTTCTGGTGTTGTTTGTCTATCACCGTGCGGTTGAGTTCAAGCTTCATCACATGGTGCCAAGCTGGTTTGTGCCACCTATTGGCATTATTGTGGCGGATGTTGCGTTTCCCGGCGGTGCGCTGCGTCCTCTGGCCGAGGGATTGTTGGTCTTTGGTATGGGGGTGTACGCGGTAATGCTGCCGATCATGGTCTATCGTTTGATTTTTAGCCATGAGATCCCAGATGCAGCAAAACCGACGATTGCGATAATGGCCGCCCCTGCCAGCCTTTCTCTTACCGGTTACCTGACCGTGGAGCAAAACCCGTCACCGGTGATCATTGCGCTACTGGCTGGCATCGCGGTACTGATGACGTTTGTTATCTACGTCGCGTTTTTCCGGTTGCTGCGGCTCGATTTCAGCCCGGGCTATGCTGCCTTTACTTTCCCGATGGTTATCGGTGCAACAGCATTGTTCAAAACCGCAGCCTGGATGGCCGCTAACGGCGTAGCGGCCGAATATGTTAATCAGGTTTCCCTGCTCGCTACGGTTGAACTGTATGTATCAACGGCGGTTGTGTCCTATGTCGCACTCCGTTATTTAGCCTACTACCGCCCGATAACCAAACTGTTCAACCTGCAGCCGCAGGAGGGATAAAGAGCATTTAATCAATCTTTGATGTGAGTCGCTTGCCTGGATTGTTCGCCCTGGAAATGGCGGATAACCGGGCCTTTTTCGTTTGCAGCAAGTAGCCTATTGATGGACAATCGTTGTAATTTTCTCTGTCCGTGAGATATCTGCGTGTTTACTGTCTATCACTCTAACCAACTGGATTTGCTGAAATCCCTTCTGGTTGAACTTATTCGTCTCGATCCGCTGGACAACCCGTTTGAGCAGGAACAAATTCTGGTCCAGAGCCCGGGTATGTCACAGTGGTTGAAGCTTGAGCTGGCCAAGTCACTGGGAATTGCCGCCAACCTTGAATTTCCGCTGCCGGCAACCTTTATCTGGAATATGTTTACCGAGGTGCTGAGTGACGTCCCGCAGCGCAGTGCGTTCAATAAAGAAGCCATGACCTGGAAGCTGATGCAGGTACTGCCCAAGCAACTGGATAAACCTGAGTTCGAACCGCTGGCGCGCTATCTGAGCGATGACGAGCAATGGGTCAAGCACTATCAGCTGGCAGGAAAAATTGCAGATATCTTTGACCAGTATCTGGTGTACCGGCCGGAGTGGATACAGGACTGGGAAGCGGACCAAATCGACCCGAAGCTGACGGTCGAGCACCCATGGCAACCTTTGCTGTGGCAGGCCCTTTATGATCATACCCTGGCGCTCGGCCAGTCGCCGTATCACCGTGCCAACTTGTATGACAACTTTATCGAAACCCTAGAAGGGTATTTGCAAAGTGGTGCTCCCTTGCCGGAAGGGTTGCCGAAGCGACTGTTTGTCTTTGGTATCTCTGCGCTTCCGCCACGCTACCTCGATGCGCTGGCAGCCTTGGGTAAGCATATCGATGTCCACCTGATGTTTACCAACCCCTGCCGCCATTACTGGGGCGAAGTGCGGGATCGCAAGTATCTGGCCCGTCTGGCGGCCAAGCAGCGTCAGCAGTTGCAGTGGTGTGCCGATCACAGCGAACGGGGAGAGGTGGTGTCGCCGCTCAAAGGGGATATTGAAGACAATATTATCGACGATACCCATGAGGGGGCGGTGGGGAATACCCTGTTGGCCTCGCTGGGCAAGCTGGGGCGCGATAACCTGTATTTGCTGTCCGAGATGGAGGCATATGATGTCGAGGCGTTTGTTGATATCGAGCCGGATTCACTGCTGCACTCGATTCAGGCCGATATCCTGAATCTTGAAGACCGCGTCAATGATGAGCTTACCGAGTCAAGCCACCATAAACAGGCTGTCTTGCCGCATGATCGCTCTCTGACTGTCCATGCCTGCCATTCTCCGATGCGAGAAGTGGAGGTGCTGCATGACAACCTGCTGAGAATGCTGACTGATAACCCCTCACTGTCGCCGCGAGACATGGTGGTGATGGTGGCTGATATCAACAACTACAGCCCATATATTCAGGCAGTATTCGGCAATGCCCCCGGCGAGCGATATATTCCTTTCTCGATTTCTGACCGTAGTGCCGATCAGGAAAACCCGGTGCTGTTGGCTTTCTTGAGGCTATTGAGCTTGCCGGAGAGCCGTTGTCAGGCATCAGAACTGCTGGAGCTGTTGGAAGTACCGGCGGTGATGGCCAAATTTGGTTTTGACAGTGAGCGTTTTGAGCGGATCAAGCAATGGATTGAAGAAGTGGGGATCCGCTGGGGGCTGGACGGGGAAACTGCCAGTGAATTTCAGCTACCTCAGCAGCCGCAAAATACCTGGCTCTTTGGTTTGCAGCGCATGCTGCTCGGTTATGCAATGCCGCAGGGAGCCGGTTTGTACCATGGCGTGCTGGCATACGATGAAGTGCAGGGGATGGATGCCGAGCTGGCAGGGCAGCTTGGATTGTTCATTGAAACCCTGATGCATTACCGTCAGCAGCTAGCCCAGTCGCAACCTGTCGGGGCATGGATTGGCTGTCTGAACCAGTTGTTGGATGATTTTTTTGCCGTCGATACCGACGGTGAAATGGTATTGCGGATGATCCGCGACAAATTGCAGCAACTGGAGCAGCAGCTTGACGATGCCGGTTACCGAACAGATATCAGCCCGGCAGTCTTGAGGGGCTACCTAAATGACAAGTTGTCGGGCGAGCGTGTCAGCCAGCGATTCCTTGCTGGTCAGGTGAACTTCTGTACCTTGATGCCGATGCGTTCGATCCCGTTCAAGGTGGTCTGCCTGCTGGGAATGAATGACGGAGTCTATCCGCGCTCAATACCGCCGGAAGGGTTTGATTTGATGGCCGGTCGCGGTAAGTACGGCGATCGCTCCCGCCGTGATGATGACCGTTACCTTTTCCTCGAGGCTATTCAGTCGGCTCAGGAAACCTTGTATATCAGCTATGTGGGCCGATCTATTCAGGATAACAGCGAGAAAATGCCGTCGGTTCTGGTCAGTGAGCTGCTGGAGTATTGTCAGCAAGGTTATAGGCTTGAGGGCGACGAGGCACTGGCCGTCGATCAGTCTGCCGCCCGGCTTGAGCGATTCCTGTGTCATAGCCACCCGCTGGTTCCCTTTAGTCCGCAGGCATTTCAGGGAGAGGTGCCGAGCTTCGCCGCTGAGTGGTTGCCGGCGGCAAACCGCGAATCGATCACTGCTGAAGCATTTCAGGAACAGCCGTTGGAGGCCGAACCGTTGGAAGCCGGGATCGAGCCGGTTCTGGAGCTGGCCGAGCTGACCCGTTTCTGGCGGATGCC
>NZ_JAKRFQ010000241.1 GCF_022347985.1 Photobacterium sp. OFAV2-7 | reverse complement strand
ATCACCACGGCAATAGTTGACACTGTACTCGATAGGCTTGCCCCGGGTATCAAAGGCCGCCTGCTTGATCACCAAGACTGGCACAGAAGATTTTAAACCAAGGTGTTCGAGGAATTCATCGGTAGGCAGTTGCGCACTGACTCGGCTTTGGGTTCGCGTCGGGATGATGTTCTGACTGCGGAAGTAGTCATACAATGACATTTGAATATCATCAACATCACGGATCAAGTTAGCTGGAACATAAGATTCTTCAACCGAGACTGGCTGATCATCAATGTAACGAATACGCTTTAGCAGGAAGACAGACTCATCAACCGCAATTTTCAGGTGCGAGGCAATCTCTTCAGAACAAGGAATAATATCTTTCTTGATCCACAGCGTATCGGGCTTTTTCCCTTTTAGCACCACTTGCTGAGAGAACCCTTTGGCCTCTTTCAACGAATATTCCATGGTCTCACTGATCATGGTGCCGCAGCCCCTGGATCGAACAATTACACCGTCTTTATCCAGCACATCAAGCGCCTTGCGTACAGTGATCCTTGAAACGCCGAGCAGATCACTGAGCTCACGTTCGGTCGGCAGAAAATCACCGCCGACCAGCATCTTTTGCTCAATCGCCTGTTTTACTGTTTCAGCTACCTTCACATACAGCGGGGATTTATCACCCTGCGCAATACGCTGTTTAATGTTCTCAATCAAGCTACTGTAATCGTTCATTTTATCTTGGTTCGCTTTCATCGCCTCGGCTGGTGCAACCAAACCGAGGCTTTGGCATAAACTGTCGCCAACTATTTGATTGTCTTGAGAGAAGCATACCATGATAGGACCAATTCGCTCATCAATTAGAGCGATTTTGCAACATGTGTAGATTGAATCGGCTTTCCTTTTATCGGCTGAAGCCGCAACGACAGACCTATCGCAACAAGCATCAGACCACCGCAGGCATAATAGGCCACATCATACTCGCCGAAATAATCCACTGCGATGGCTGCCAATACCGGGCCGATAAAGCCTCCCACTCCCCATGCGGTATACAAGACGCCGTAATTTGCCCCGTAGTGCTTCAAGCCATAAAAGCTTGCCATTATTGATGGGAACACAGCCAGCAAAGCGCCATAGCCAACACCAGCCAGCGCCGCACCAACCAGCATCAGAATATTCGAATCATACCCGGCAAACAGGAACATATTGATGCCTTGCAGACAAAAGGCCAGAGTCAGCGTTCTGACACCGCCCAGATAGTCCGACAAGACCCCTGCTGCCAGGCGCCCTCCCGAATTAAACAAGGCCAATGCCACCACAAGATAAGAGGCGCTAGTAATGTTAGCCTGATTAGCGGCAATCGAGGTGATATTGGCAATAACCATTAACCCTGCCGCAGAAGCGAACGCAAACATCACCCACAGCATGTAAAATTCACGTTGTTTCAGCATTTGATGCCAGGGAATATCCTGACTGGCTGCAGATGATACAGACACTGTAGACGGACCAGAATCTTGTAATAAACCCTTCTCTTTTGAAGAGATCCCCTGTTGTAATGTATCGGCGGGCGTGTATCCGGCTGGTGGGTTATCAATCGTGCATGCCAGCGGGAAGGCTATCGCAATCAGTGCACATCCCAATACCAGAAAGCTATGGCTGATCCCGTAGGTTTCAATCAGAAAGGTGACCAATGGAGCCAGATATACCGATGCAATACCAAAAGCCGTGGCCAGTAATCCATTGACCAGCCCTTTCTTCGATGAGTGAAACCACTTCATCGTCGCAGGATTAAGACAGGCATAGCCAAAACCTATCCCGCAACCAGTTATCACCCCAAACGTAATATTCAACAACAGCGGCGAAAGCGTAAAACTCGAGAGAATCAATCCTGTTCCCGCAAGCAAGGTACCGGCCATCAGCACTTTCCGCGGTCCAATTCGGTCCTGGATAAAACCGGCAGCCAATAAGGCAAGCGACAACACGATAATCGAAATCGTATAGGGAAAGGATGCCTGGGCATTCGTCCAACCTGATTCAACCACCAGTGCATTTTTAAAGACACTCCATGCGTACAAAATGCCGATGCACAAATTCACGCCGCAACTCGCCAGCAAAACTCTGACGGCTTTGTTTTTAAAATCCATATTATTGTTCCGAAGAAGTAGCAGTAGCCGGTTAGCTACTGCTCATTTAATTACTGCTTAATTAAGAGGGCCCAATGAACGGCTGTTTAGTCTTCGAGCCCAGGGAAGTGATCGCTCTGCAACTATGATCGCCGACATTTAATATTGGGAAAGGTAATCAGCGAGTTCTTTCTGACCAGGTGCACAGTCTCCGCCGCGATGACTCACCACATAAGAAGCAATAGCGTTGCCAAGTAATACGGCATCGGCGAGATCCCAGCCGGAAGCCAATCCTGCCAATACCCCACCAGCATGGGAGTCACCTGCCCCAATGCTATCAATCACCGTAGCTTTAAATGGCAGTACACAACCAGTAGCGTTGTCATCGGCAAAAAGCGCGCCATCACTGTCAATACGCAAGATCAGCGGACATTGATAGCGTTGATACCAGGATCGCGTAAAGCTCTCGGCATCATCCATCCCCAAAATCTGCGCTTCTTGGCGATTTAGCGACACGATTGGTTTTAGTGCCAGCAGACGCTCAAGCAATACCGCCGGGATCTCGGCAAGCCGCGGACCGAAATCCACAAACACATCGGTAGTTCGAGGCAATGACTCCAGCCAGGAAACCAGCAGCTCACCGGACTCTGAGGCCAGCTGATAGCCTGAAATATAAATCAGCGCATCATTTTGCAATGGCAAGGAATTCAACAGTTCCTGATCCCATTGGTTTTCAACGCCACTCACCGACAGGAACGTCCGCTCGCCGTCCGGTTCAACCAGAGCCATACACCAGCCATTGTCAGCCTGATCATTGCGAAGCTCGCTAATAACGCCTTTTTCGGTCATCGAAGCTTCTATGAGTGTCGCCCAGTTTCCCTTGCCAATCGGCAAAGCATTCAATGACTGGATACCCAGACGATTAAGCGCTATTGCAATGTTGAGTGCACAGCCACCAACATGGATCCCCTTTTCAGCCACCTCAGTATCTCCGCCTCGCTCGGGTAGCGTTGGCGTCTCGACCACAATATCAACGACCGCGGCTCCGACGACACAGAGCTGACGCTGATTTTTCAGCGTCGGTATGAGCTGCAATAACGCATTATGAGGCATAGGCTTGCTCCTTCTGTTTGCGCAGTTTGGCAAAGGACGTGCTGTATTTGCCGAAATCCAGCTGATTCGCTTCATCAAGCTGAACTTTCAGCCCGGCATCAATACTCTCGATGCCATTCAGGGCACCGCAGATCGCCGTTGCCATTGCGCCGATAGTATCGGTATCACCGCCTAGGTTGGCACACAAAATGGCACAGCGATTCGGATCGGTTCCTGCTAGTTCCACCATACCAATCGCCGCTGGTACGGACTCGATAGTGCTGGTGCCCGCTCCCACCAGGTCGTAGATTTTCTGCATCGCGCTTTCCACCCCAATATCTTCACGGGCTATCGACAATGCCAGCTCAATCCGTGCCCCCATTGACGGGCTGAAAGTGGTAATTTTCTTGGTCTGCGCCGCATTGGCAATCGCCGGTAGCTGATCGCAAATAGACTGCCAGCTTTCACCATCAATACCTTTTGAAACCGCCCAGGCAATAGCCGTTGCCCCGGCAATCGCAACGTCTGATTTATGGGTCGGGCTGGAGGCCAGAGCAACTTGATCAATGAAATCATCCAGCGAGTTGGTCGGCATCAGGCAGCCCAGTGGCGAGACACGCATTGCCGCTCCGTTGGTTACCCCATTATTTTCCAGATCAGAAATCTGTACCCCTTCTTTGATAGCTTTCATCGCGGCTTTGGACGACGGACCGAAGACGTTCTTGTTAAAGGCATCAAACCCTTCGGCCCATGTCATCACATTACGTGCAATCACATCAGGCTCTATCTCACCCTGACATTCGATAATGGCATCGGCCAGTGCTAGCGCCATCGAGGTATCATCGGTAAAATGACAGGCATCAAAATAGCAAGCGGCATTATTCTCCGCAGGGCCCGGCAGAAAGCGGTCAATCCAACCAAAATGTGCCTTTACACGAGTGCGCGGCCAGAGTTCAGAAGGCATGCCCATTGAATCACCCAGGGCCTGACCATAAAACGCACCAAGAATTCGACTTTCTGTATTGTTGTTCATTCAATTACACCTTAAAAATAAAAGAGCTCCGCCCAGCCCACTAACGCTGGACGGTCCCAAATAGTAATTACGCTTTTACTGCTTTCTGCTTGTCATCACTGTCGGTCTCGACACTGATTTCGCTGATCTCACCGCTTGGTTCACGGAAGAAAATCATGAAGAAGACCAGAATCACGGAGATCATCAGGGCACCAAATCCCCACATCCCGGCCCAGTTGAATGTCAATCCGTTCTGAGGCTCTGGGTAGGCGAACATCTTCTCCATCAACACGCCGCCCAAGCGATAACCAAGCAGGCTACCAATGCCCTGGCAGCACAGTGTGATAATACCTTGAGCAGCCGTTCTCATGTGTTTCGGTGCTTTCTTATCGACATAGATATAAGCGGTGACAAAGTAGAAATCGTAGCTCACGCCATGAAGCAAAATACCGGCGAACAGCAGCGAGTAGAGGTACCACTGATCGGCACTGCCGTAGACAAAGAATCCGTAGCGCACGGCAGCCGTGAAAAGACCAAGCATTAATACCTTTTTAATACCATAGCGCTTGGTAAAGAAAGGCAGAGCCAGCATAAAGAAGATTTCAGAGAACTGTCCCAGCGTCATCCAGCCTGTCGCATTGGACATCCCAACTTCCGTTAAATAACCGTTCGCAAAAATGTAGTAGAAAGCCAGTGGCATACTGAACATGAACGAGCAAACGAAGAAGGCGAGGAAGTTTTTATCCTTCAGCAGTACCAAAGCATCCAGACCCAGCATCACCTTCAGATTGAGCTTGCCAGTACTCTTTGGAGGGGTATTTGGCAGTACCAGGGCATACACACCCAGCAAAGCAGAACTTGCCGCGGTTACCAATAGCGGGATGTTGGTCGCAGAGATCTCTCCGTAACCCAGCCAGGTTGGCAAGAAACCGCAAACAATACCTGAAGCAATCCAGCCAATGGTGCCGAGCACGCGGATCCGCGGGAAGTCGCGCTCGACATCTTCAACATTGGAGAACGCGATACTGTTCGTCAGTGCGATAGTCGGCATATACGTTAGCGAGTACACCAGCAGAAGCGGGAAGAAACTCGAGAACTCGGTCTGCTGAGCAGCGAAGTACATCAACACCGCCCCTGCCAGCAACATAACGGACAGCACTTTTTGCGCCGGGAAGAACCGGTCGGTGATAGAGCCTACCAAGATTGGCGAAATGATTGCCGCAATTGCGGTACAGGCATACGACCACGCAATCTCAGTCGGTGTGAAACCATTTGTATTGAGAAACTGCCAGAGAGGAACAAACCAGGCTCCCCAGATGAACCATTCTATGAACATCATGAATGACAGCTTTGTATTTGTCTTAGTCATTACTTATTCCTTTAGTATGTAGGGCAGACCAAAAGTAATACTTAGATAATACCAAAGCAATACCAATGAGACCAAATAGTGATCAACTCGATCTTTTTCGTTCGAATGATCGTTAGAGTTAAGTCGCCCTTCCGCTCACATGTACCTCTGTTTTCATATAAGAAATGACGAACTACATGCTTTAAACGTAATACGTTTGGGGCTGAACAGGTAACATGATTCTATTGGCTTTGATTAAGAGGCAGAGCTCGAGGTGTGTACTTCCGTACTATTCTGGATTCTATGGTGGTGTAAAACACCTACATGATATTAATCTTCATAGAGAAATGTACTCTTATAGCACGAAAAATATGTTAGTGATTAGACCTCTAACAAGCCTTTTGAGAGAATAAGAACGAATAGATAAGGTTAACTACTTAAATTAACATATAAAGAAAATATTATACTTTTCATATTAATTCTAATGATATTAAAACCATCGATAATTCATATTGTTAGTTGATATAATCCTAATATTATTAGTAAGTCTCATAATTAAGAATGAAAGAGTGTATAAGACATAATACAGTAGATC
>NZ_JAKRFQ010000240.1 GCF_022347985.1 Photobacterium sp. OFAV2-7 | reverse complement strand
ATATAAAAAAGTCATAGTATTGGCAACACTTATTTAATGTATTCATGTATTTAGCTATAGACTGATGCGATTAGGTCTTAAGGTGTTCATTCAATCCATAATGCTATTTCAACAGAACTTATTGTGATCAGCCTATCATTATTGAATAAAAGCTAGCCTATGGCGTGTTTTATTTGTTGAGAGAATATTCACTATTGACGAATCATTCGCAAAAAAATGACTTTAACAGGCAGATTATTAGAAAAAGTACGGATATTTAATCGAATAATGAATAAATTAACAATTAACTAGGCATGTCTAGTGAAATAGTATTTTGATACTTGTCACATAACCCGTATAAATTTTCACATACTATATCGACACTTTCACTTCTTCATTGAAAGTATTATTTTATACAAATATAAAAACTACTTAGATACATTAAAAATAAAACATAATAATCACTCCATAACATAGGAGGTACGATCATATGCGTATAGTATTAGCATTAGGTGGTAATGCGCTACTTGCTCGAGGCCAGGCATTAACGGCTGAAAACCAAAGAATAAATATTAAAAAATCCGCTGCTAGTATTGCGGCTATTGCGAAAGAACATGAAATTGTTGTTGTTCATGGTAATGGGCCACAAGTGGGTTTATTAATGGAGCAAAATGCGGCTTACCAGGAATACTCACCAGAAACGACGCCATACCCTATGGATGTATTAGGCTCGCAAACTTGCGGAATGGTGGGTTATATGTTGCAGCAGGAGTTGCGTAATATCGACTCCTCGCTTGATATTGCAACGTTAATTACACAGACAGAAGTTAGCAAAGACGATCCTGCATTTGCTAACCCGACAAAGTTTGTTGGTCCTGTCTATACAGAAGAGCGCGCAAAAGAAATGATGGCAGACTCAGACTTGGTGTTTAAAGCCGATGGAGAGTACTTCCGCCGTGTTGTTCCGTCTCCGATGCCAAAAGACATTGTAGAGCTCAAACAAGTTGAGACCCTGTTAAAAGCAGACAACTTGGTTGTGGCTTGCGGTGGCGGCGGGGTACCGGTTTGCTTTGAACAAGGGCAAAGTGCCGGTGTCGAATGTGTAATCGATAAAGATCTGACTGCTGAGTTATTGGCTGAGAAACTTGAGGCGGATTTATTTATTATTTTGACCGACGGTTCAATTTATCGAAATTATGGCAAGGAAGATCAGGCCGAGATGAAACAGGCAACACCTGCTGGATTGGCTGAATTCAATTTCCCAGCAGGTTCTATGGGGCCTAAAATTGAGGCAGTGTGTAAATTTGTCGAAACCGGACTTGGTAATGCTGCTATTGGTTCGCTTTTTGATTTAGATAAGATTATTTCTAACGAAGCTGGGACATTAGTCACTCAGGGTGAAGGAATTACTTATTACTAAGTTCAAGCTTAATTATTATTGGTGAAGATGACTAAAACAACCTTCAGGTATACAGTCTGGGGGTTGTTTTTTATTATCAAACAATATGGAGAGTGGATTTTAATAGAAGGTTTAAACAGAAAGCTCTCAGATAAATAACGCAAGGATACCTCATCTAAGTTTTAACTGTTTATTTATGTTTAACGATTATTTATTCGCTAGTAAGTATGTAATTTTACGTGACTCAATAGTCGGCTTAGTCATACTTATTGCAGATAACGAAATATTGATTAACCACACACAAACCACGAGTTTGCGGCTGCGGTTATATAAGCCATACGATGCCAGTCCAGTTGCTCCAATGTCGGTGCCGTTCTGATGTCACCTTTCAGCTTCGCCGTCGCGGCAACTTTAACCAAGCCATTACTGACACTATGTACTGTACCCAGGTAAGTGTATCCCATGGTGGAATCTTTAGGCCGGTTGTAGAGGCAGACGACCGAACCTATGTTGGTATAGATATACTCGCTCTCTTCGTTCCAAAGCTCTGCTGCAACCGGCTCTTTCATTGGCTGAGGGATTTGTCCGACTTCTGGCGGGGTAATCAGTTTTCGGTGCGAGGAGTAAGGTTGGTAGCCTAGGATCTTGGCAGCGTCATACCACTCATCCGGACTTGCCTCAGTATTTTCAATGACCTTCAAAGTGACAAATGGCCCGTCAAGGCATAGATCTGCCCACAGTGCAGTGCTGGATATCTTGGAGTAGAAAATTGGACGCTCATCGACAGTATTGGGGTTATAGACACACCATGTGCCAGTATCCTGATGAATCAGCTGGCCGACGTTGGCATCACAAACACGCTTGGCCAGTTGGTGGAATTCCTGGATATCGTTGTTAGCTTCCTGCTGGCTGTTGGCGCAGTACCGATAAGTAAATGAGAACGCACTCTTGGGGTAGAACAGCCCCTTATCCACAACCGCACCGTTTTTGCGAGTATCGTTAAGCGCGATGAAGCTCTGGGTTGAGTCATGAAAGCGGTATTCACTGGAGCTGAAAAATGACTCTGATGTTGAACTACAGCCAACAACAAAAAGAGCTGTTATGAGACTGAGGATACTGGACTGAAATTGGCGGACATGCATATACAACGATACCTGTAACCACTATGCCGAATAAAGTTAAGTATATAGTGCGAACCAAAGTTGCAAGCAAAAAACCGCGATGGATGTCTCTCAGTATTAAGCAATGAGTGAAGGCAGATAGCCGCTAAACTGGATAAAGCTACCTTACAGGCGGCAGGGTTATTTGTGAGTGGACGCACTTTGGATGCTTAGGAGCCAGAATGGCAGATATATACGGCTTTGATGCTTTTTCCCCGAAGCAGATTGCAGAGAAAGTCGACAATATTGGGGTAGCTAAAGCACGATTGCCATTGCTGTCGATGGTAATACTCGGGATCCTCGCCGGTGCCTATATTGGTCTGGGCGCATTGTATTTTACTCTGGTTAAATCTGAGCCCGGTTTTGGCTTTGCCACTGGGCAAGTGCTGGGCGGGGTGTCATTTTCGCTGGGCCTGTTGCTGGTTGTTGTGGCTGGCGCGGAGTTGTTTACCGGGAATAATTTACTGGCAATGGCCTGGGCGGATAAAAAAATAACTACCGCTGAGCTGCTCAATAACTGGGGGGTTGTTTGCGCGGCAAACTTTATTGGGGCAACGGGCCTCGCAGTGCTGGTTTTTTTGTCGGGCCATACCGATCTAAATCAGGGGGCCATTGCTGAGCAATATCTGAAAATTGCAGAGGTGAAATGCAGCTTGCCCTTCTGGACGGCATTCTTTCGTGGCGTATTGTGTAATGTACTGGTTTGCATGGCTGTTTGGATGGCACTTGCCGGGCGTAGCGTGATCGACAAGGCGGTGGCGATTGTTTTTCCAATATCGGCTTTTGTTGCTGCGGGGTTTGAACACAGCATTGCCAATATGTATTTCATCCCGTTGGCTATGCTAATCAAGGCTTTTGGTGATACAGGGGCAGCTTCTGTGGCCGACTCGGTTACCTTGCTGGGGTTTATTGGCAATCTGATCCCTGTGATCCTTGGTAATCTGGTTGGTGGCAGCGTATTGGTTGGCCTTGTCTATCACATTGTCTACCTGCGAGGACAGTCGTTGCCCAAACCAGAAGATAAGTAATAAAACTTCGCATTGGTAAGCGGTTGCTATACTCAGACCAGTACCGGACACGCACTGTGCAATGACTATGACTGCCTCGATTGTAAAAACCATTTGTCCGTTCTGCGGAGTGGGCTGCGGTATCTGCCTTAAAGTTGATGAACAGCAACGCCTGATCGGTGTTGAACCACAGGTCAGCCATCCAATAAGCCGCGGTAAACTGTGTGATAAAGGTTGGGGTACTGCCTACGCGATTCACCCCGATAACCGAATTACCCAACCGCTGAAACGGATCAAGGAGCGATTCCAGCCTATCAGTTGGGATGAGGCCCTGGCGTCGATAGGGGATTCTATAAAAGCCATATTAGATGAAGCCGGGCCCGAGGCGGTCGGGGTTATTTCCAGTGCACGTGCAACCAATGAAGATAACTATGCGGCGCAGAAATTTGCCCGTGCAGTATTGAAAACCAACAATATTGATCACTGCGCGCGGATCTGTCATAGCCCGACGGTTGCCGGTCTGAAACAGACACTGGGCTCCGGAGCGATGACCAATAGTGCAAGTGATATTTATAAAACGGATTTGATCGTGGTGATCGGTGCCGATCCGACGGAAAATCACAGCATACTGGGCGGTCACATTATCGATGCCCAGCAGAAAGGGGCGCAGCTAATTGTCATTGATCCCAGGGTAACGCGGCTGGCGAAAGTGGCGGATATGCATGTGCAACTCAAGGCAGGTAGTAATATTGCTCTGATTAATGCCATGTTGCATACCATTTTCGCTCAGCAATGGCACAACCAGTGTTTTATTGATGAACGCTGTGAAGGTTTTGAGGCGTTGGCAAATAATGTAGCGCAAGTGACGCCGGATTCTGTCGAATCGATAACTGGTGTTAGTGCCGAGCTAGTCCGTAAGGTTGCCAAAGCATATAGTCAGGCCAACAGTGCGATGATCATGTACGGGATGGGTATTACCCAGTTTGTCAGTGGAACCCAAAACGTGATTGCTCTTGCTGATTTGGCCTTGGTGTGTGGACAAGTGGGCCGCCCCGGCACGGGTATTAATCCGTTGCGCGGCCAGAATAATGTGCAGGGCGCCTGTGATATGGGTTGCTTGCCTAATGTCTATCCTGGCTATCAGGATGCCAGCGCCCCTGATGTTCAAAGTAAATTTGCCAAGAGCTGGGGAGAAGAGGTTGCAAGCAAGCCGGGTTTAACCTCGCTCGGTATGACGAAGGCGACGCTGTCTGGTGACTTTCGTGGATTGGTGTTGTTTGGAGAAGATCCGGTTGTGACCGACCCGGATCAGAATCATGTTAAGGCGGCGCTAAAGGCACTGGACCTGCTGGTTGTTGCCGAGCTGACCATGACTGAAACCGCCAAGCTGGCTGATTTTGTTTTGCCTGCGGCCTCGTTTGCCGAGAAAGCGGGTACTTTCACCAACTGCGAGCGACGTGTGCAGCGAATATCGCAAGTACTGGCTCCTCCCGGTACAGCGAAGAGCGACTGGCAGTGGTTAAAATACCTGGCTGAACAGCTGGGTAGCCAGCAATTGAGCTGGGAGACAAGCGAGCAGGTCTTTGACGAGATGGCAACGTTGACGCCAGCCTATCAGGGGATGACTTACGCAGGGATGGATCGGCATCAGGGATTACAGTGGCCTTGTAATCAGGACGCGCCGATGGGGACGGAGATACTGCATCGCGACAGCTTTCCCATTGGAAAGGCCAAGTTATTGCCTGTTCACTATATTGACATTGACGAGCCTGCCGATGAGCAGTTTCCACTTGTGCTGACCACCAACCGTCTGCATTTTCATTATGGCTGCGGATCGATGACACGTAAGTCGCCATTGCTGGAGAGAGAAACGCCTGCGGGTGTGTTGTTTATTAACCCGCATGATGCGAAAGCGCTTCGACTCCAGCGCTATTCGCCAATAGGTGTTCGCTCTCGTCGCGGGTATCTGGAGACACGTGCTATGATAACGGATGATGTGCCGCCGGGCTTAGTCAGCATGCCTTACCACTTCAAGGAAGCCCCTTCGAATCAGTTAACAAATACGGCTCAGGATCCTATTACCAAAATGCCCGAGCTGAAAGCCTGTGCCGTGTCGGTATTTCCGCTTCCACCTAACCAAGCCCCCAAAACTGTTCAGCAATTGTGGGAGGAAAAGTAGGATGCAGCAGTATTTACTAGAGTCGCTTCGTGAACTGCAACTTCATTTGTCTCGCTCCCGTCAGTTTTTTCAGGTAGTTAACGATGACGGGGATCCGCATTGGCAGCACGTTGAGCAGGGTGAGTGTTATCCAATGACCCATAACATGCCATTGAGTTCGGCCAAGCAGTTCTTCTTTGCCGAGCAAGAGCCGTTGTATGTTTTCGATGGTCAGTTTTTCCGCGAAACATTACCTGAGCCAGAGCCTTTTGTCCTTTTTGGGGTGCTGAGCTGCGATTTGATGGCGATTCATTATCAGGATATTTTCTTTGAGCAGGATCCCTATTATCAGGCCCGCCGACAGCGAGCACTGTTGGTGGGAATAGACTGTGTCCATCCCTGTCAGGAAGGGTTTTGCTACTTGGTCAATGCCGGGCCAGGTGTCCGGGATGAAACGGCAGATTTGATTTTGCACCCGCTGTCAGATGGC
>NZ_JAKRFQ010000239.1 GCF_022347985.1 Photobacterium sp. OFAV2-7 | reverse complement strand
TGATCCGCAGAATGATTGTCAGGCCGTTACGCCGAGTGTCAGAATACATGAAGCAAACTAGTGTCAACAAAGATTTAAGCGGCCGCCTCAATGAAACCCGGACCGACGAAATCGGCGAGCTATGCCATAGCTATGATCAGATGCTGGATAACTTCTCTGCCAGTCTGCAACAGGTACAAAATACCTCGGAATCACTTACCCTGCAGGCCAATCAGTTAATCAATGTATCGGCAGATACCACTAATGCCGCTGACAGTCAGCGCAATGAAACGTCTGAAATGTTTGTTGCCATTGATGATATGCAACACCAGCAGCATGATATTGAGCAACGCACCACGGAAGCCGCAAACTTGAGCCAAAGCGCCTCTCAATCAGCAATTCTGGGTACACAACTGGCCAACGATGCCGGCAATGACATCAAAGTTCTGGTCTCCGACATCGAAAACGTCAAAAGCCGTATTGATAACCTGAATGAGCAAAGCCAGCAGGTCGCCAGTATCCTAGACGTGATCCGCTCCATTGCCGAACAAACTAACCTACTGGCTCTGAATGCCGCGATTGAGGCTGCCCGTGCTGGCGAGCAGGGCCGCGGTTTCGCCGTCGTCGCCGAAGAAGTTCGCAACCTGGCCAACCGTACCCATCAGGCAACCGGGGATATCCAGTCAATTATCGAAGCGCTGCACAATGATTGCGAAGCGTCAGCCAATGCTGTCGAAGCAACCTGTCAGACCGCCCATAGCAAAATGGCGACCATCGAGCAGTTGTCCCATGCATTGTCCGAAATAGGTAGCGGCATTCAGGTAGTCAATAACCACGCCAACGATATTCAGCAGCAAAGTTCTGCCCAGGCCAATATGGCCGATTCCATCAGAACAAAAGTCGAAACTATCACCAGTCATGCAGACGATACCTCCGCTCATGCACTACAATCTCGTGAGATTAGTGTAAATCTTGAGCAGTTGGCCGAACAACTAGAGCGATTACTTCATCAATTTACCCTTTCAAGTGATAACAAAGCTTGATGCTTGACGTAAGACAGGTAATATTGCTCTTTCGGACTGTATCTTTAAGTACAGATCTATAAAGTGCCTTAACGGAGAATAATTTAAACATGACTTACGCGCCTGTAACAGACGTATTAAGCGGAAAGCTAGCAGTAGACACTGAAGTCACTGTTCGTGGTTGGATCCGCTCACGTCGTGATTCCAAAGCTGGAATCTCTTTTCTTGCCATTTATGACGGCTCTTGTTTCGACCCGATTCAGGCCGTGGTCCCAAATGAGTTAAATAATTACCAGGAAGAAGTACTTAAACTGACAACTGGTTGCTCTGTTGAGGTGACTGGCAAGATTGTTGAATCACCGGCTAAAGGTCAGGACTTCGAGCTTGCGGCAACTGAAGTAAAAATCGTTGGCCTGGTTGAAGACCCAGATACTTACCCAATGGCTAAAACACGTCACTCTATCGAGTACCTTCGTGAAGTGGCTCACCTGCGCCCGCGTACTAACGTGATCGGTGCGGTTGCACGTGTACGTAACTGCCTGTCTCAAGCGATCCACCGCTTCTACCACGAGCAAGGCTTCTTCTGGATGTCTGCGCCGCTAATCACAGCCTCTGACTGTGAAGGTGCCGGTGAAATGTTCCGCGTATCTACTCTAGATATGGTGAACACACCGATGACTGACGCGGGTGAAGTTGACTTTGACAAAGATTTCTTTGGTAAAGAAACCTTCCTGACTGTATCTGGCCAGCTAAACGCAGAAGCTTACGCTTGTGCACTGAGCAAGGTATACACGTTCGGCCCGACTTTCCGTGCTGAAAACTCAAACACCAGCCGTCACCTGGCTGAATTCTGGATGGTTGAACCAGAAGTTGCATTCGCTGAGCTTGATGACGTAGCAAAACTGGCTGAAGACATGCTGAAGTATGTATTCAAAGCGGTACTGGAAGAACGTCGTGATGATCTTGAGTTCTTCGCGCAGCGTATCAACAAAGATGCAATTACTCGCCTAGAGCAGTTTGTAACTTCAGATTTTGCACAGGTTGACTACACTGACGCTATCCAGATCCTGAAAGATTCTGGCCGTGAGTTCGAGTTCGATGTTGAGTGGGGCATCGATATGTCTTCTGAGCACGAGCGCTACCTTGCAGAAGAACACTTCAAAGCACCTGTTGTTGTGAAAAACTACCCGAAAGACATCAAAGCGTTCTACATGCGCATGAACGACGATGGCAAGACAGTAGCCGCAATGGACGTATTGGCGCCGGGTATCGGTGAAATCATCGGTGGTTCTCAGCGTGAAGAACGCCTGGAGCTTCTTGACAAGCGTATGGTTGAAATGGGCATCGACCCTGAGCACATGAGCTGGTACCGCGACCTACGTCGTTACGGTTCTGTACCTCACTCAGGCTTCGGTCTTGGCTTCGAGCGTCTGGTAACTTACGTAACTGGTATGGCTAACATCCGTGACGTAATTCCATTCCCACGTGCGCCACGCTCTGCAAACTTCTAATCTCAGTTAGAAGTGCACAGGAACCTATCTCACAGGACGAGCTTTGCTCGTCCTGTTTGTTTTCAGCCTTGCTATACCATTTCTTATAAACCTGGTTCCAACCAGCCCCCTACATAACTGACCGTAATATCGACAAGTGGAATATCACAGATAGCGAACAGAGTCAGACGAATAGACTTACTCATTCGCATCGAATAAGCTTATGCCTATCCGCTTGTGTGCCCTAAGCACCAGCATTAAACCCGATGAGCCTATTATGATCAGAGAAACTACCCTCGCGCCAGCAAGCCTGTGGGCCAAACCCTTCGTTTCAGAAGTCGCTGAAATTATCAACCTGCTAAAAGAGTATGGGTATGATTCAGCAACCCTCGCCCGTTTAACTGGCCTACAAGAGAAAAAAATCTCTGATTGGATGTCCCGCTACAAGCGTGAACCTGAGAATATTTCTAATATTCCCTACCCTTGCTGGTGTTTTCTCGTAGCCCTTGCAGGACGCCCGAATATTCAAAATAACGGTCAGCCTATTGATGTCGATGCAAGGAAGGTAATGCGCGCATTCAAGCCAACAGCGTTTAAAAATAGAAGCATTTTTGAAATGCCTAGCGAGAAAGAATTTAAGCGCATTATTGGTGACAACATCTTCACCGGCATAACGGTAGAAAGCCTTTGTGACACCTTTCAGTGGAAACCAGCTCAACTCTCTGAAAGCCTGGAAAAAGGAACGCTTCCTTTCTTAAATTGGTGTCTTATTCTCATGCTTTGCGGTTTCAATATCCAAAAAATGCTGCTGATTCAGCATGAGGGAGAAATCTCGCTGGATGAACAGCTCAGCTAAGGCGGTTCCAACTATAACAAAGGCCACCCTTCCCTTGGGTAGCCTTTGTTTATCACACTAAATCGATGTGTTTAATCTCAGTATTACTCTGCAGAACCCGGACGGAACTTCTGCTGAACACCAAGCAGGAAGTTACGCAGAATCTGATCTTTACATTCACGGTAATGCTTGTTGTCTGGTTTTCGGAAAAAAGCGCTTAGCTCATGCTTGCTCATATGGAAATCAACCGATTCCATAATTTCAAGTATATCTTCAGCCTTGAAATTCAACGCAATACGCAACTTCATGAAAATCATGTTATTGGTTAGACGTGACTCAGGCTCAGGCTGGACGCCCTCCTTCTTGCCGCGTTTTGTATTAATCAGGCCATTGAGGAAAATCGCCAGTTCACGGTCAGTACACTTCTTAAATGCAGCATCATCATCTTTCTTCAACCAGTCGCTAACTTGCTCTCGGGTTACCTCATGGTCCGCGGCAGCAAAAATGCTGATCATTGCCGCATCGTTATAATCAAAGGTATAGCGAATACGTCGCAAGATGTCGTTGTTAAGCACAGTAAATCCTAGTATTAGTGCAGCATTGCCAAAATGACGTACTGCGAAATTGCCCGCTACTTTACCAGATAATAGCCCCCATTAGTTACAAACGCTGATTTAAAGCTGCTATAGTGGCCACCACTCAGATCAAGCGAAGAAACAAAGCACATGAACACGCAACCCAATAACCCGCTGCACGGTATTACCCTGCAAACCCTACTCGGCGAGCTGGTTGATCACTATGGATGGGAAGAACTGGGCAGGCTGGTTAACGTCCGCTGCTTCAACAATGACCCGAGCATGAAGTCGAGCCTGAAATTTCTCCGCCGTACTGAATGGGCACGAAAAGAAGTCGAACAGCTATACCTTGATACCTTCTTTATCTAGGAACGTATAAGCCGTGACAAGTCACAAATGCTGTCGTCATTAAATACCCAAAAGGCCAGCCGCGTAACCGGGCTGGCCTTTCTGAACAGAAGACGCTTGAAAGAAAGCGCTGAATTAGACCGTTTCAGGCTTCAGCTTAACTTGCTCCGAAGCGGAGTTCGGCTCATCTTCATCCTTAACTACTGAGACCATCAGACCGGCAAAGATCATTGAAGCACCGCCAAGCACTATCGCCATCATGGTATTGCCACCAAAAGCCCAACGAGTGATAAAGCCAAGTACGCCAGCAGCAAGGATCTGCGGCAGCACGATAAAGAAGTTGAAGACCCCCATATAGAATCCCATTTTCTTTGCTGGCAGCGCACCGGCCAAAATCGCATAAGGCATACACAGGATGCTGGCCCACGCCAAGCCTATTCCCACCATATTGAGCATCAGCATCGATGGTGTTTCGATCAGAGAAATTGAGGCAAGGCTCAGGCCACCGATAATCAGACTCAGGCTATGCACAAACTTACGGCTGGTGCGCTGGGCAAGCCAGGGTAAGGCAAATGCAGCCAATGCCGAAATACCATTGTAGGTTGCGAAACACAAACCAACCCAGTCCGCCCCTTCGTTATACACCACTGAGCTGGTGTCAGAGGTACCGAAGATGTGAGATGTCACCGCCGAAGTGGTATAGATCCACATCGCAAACAACGCGAACCAAGAAAAGAACTGCACCACAGCGAGCTGAACCATTGTCTTTGGCATCGCCTTGATATCAGTGATGATCTCTTTCAGGCTGGCTTTTTCTTCTGGTTCAAACTGTTCGTTATTAAACTTAGCCAACTCCTGTGGTGAATACTCCTTAGTACGAATTACCGTCCATAAGATGGAGGCAATAAACACCACGGCACCACAAATAAAGGAGATTTTGACCGACGGCGGTACCTCACCTACTGACGCTGTATTTGACACATCAAACACGTTTGTTAGTAGATAAGGCATGGCTGAGGCGACAACTGATCCCACACCGATAAAGAATGTTTGAACCGCAAAGCCCTGTGTTCGCTGCTCAGAAGGCAAGTTGTCGGCCACCAGCGCACGGAAAGGCTCCATCGAAATATTTATCGATGCGTCAAGAATCCACAGCATACCTGCGGCCACCCATAAATACGGGGAATATGGCATAACAATCAGCGCTACCGAAGAGGCTACCGCCCCGAACAAAAAGTACGGGCGACGACGGCCTAATCCTGACCAGGTACGGTCACTGAAGTATCCAATAATAGGTTGTACGAGTAACCCCGTAAGCGGTGCAGCAATCCATAAGATAGGGATTTGATCAATGCTTGCTCCCAGTGTTTCAAAGATTCGACTGACATTGGCATTTTGCAAACCAAAGCCAAATTGAATTCCCATGAAACCGAAGCTCATATTCCATATTTGCCAAAACGAAAGGCGTGGCTTTTCCATTAATATATCCCCGATATATACCACCGCAGTCTGAAACTTTATTGCGACAGCGGTAACTTCCAACTCCAGGCTGAATATGACGAACAATGTAAGAATTGTGATTTGGTATGTTTATCGTCTGTATGTTATTAAAGCAGGGCTTTTTATATCCTTTAGTACAATAAACAGACCGAATTCATCATATTTGACCGTTTCCATCGGAGAGCAATCCTATTGGAAGCCACCCCCTACCATCTGTGATCAATTTCACACCAACAACGTCAGATATCGCCAAATGTTGTAAAATTACACGCATTCATTTTTAAACAACGAAAAAACAATCAAAAAGTGTATTTTCGCACCTCTATAAGTGGCTAAATGTCGTAATTTTATTGCAAATGAAATTGGTAACGATTGTCAAAAACTGGTGAAGATTAACCAAAAGCTATAACTATGAGCGACTTTGAAAAATCTTTCATGAAATTGTTGCATTTTGTTGTCAATACTTAC
>NZ_JAKRFQ010000238.1 GCF_022347985.1 Photobacterium sp. OFAV2-7 | reverse complement strand
CAGGTGCGGCGACCACCTGGGTCGCCGCACCAACCAGCAACGTCAACGCGAGGGTCCGCATTTTGTTACTGTTCATCGTGTTTACCTATAAATTAGTAAACTAGAACCGAACGACGGTTCTTAGCATAGTCAGCTTCAGAGTGGCCTAGTACCAAAGGCTTTTCCTCACCGTAGCTAACAATTGAGATTTGGCTTGCAGAAACACCTAGAGCCTGAAGGTATTTAGCAACGGCTGACGCACGACGCTCACCCAGGGCAATGTTGTACTCAGGCGTGCCGCGCTCATCAGCGTGACCTTCAACAATCACTTTAACTGCTCCGTTGCCACGCAGGTAGTCAGCGTGAGCAGTTAGCATTTCCTGGTAGTCAGGCTGAATTTCAGCGTTGTCAAACTTGAAGTATACAGTTTGTTCCTGACGTAGCTGCTGGCTGCGTAGCTCCTGCTCAGACATTGCTGCAGAACCTGATTCTACTGGTGTTGCAACTGTAGTTTGCTCAGTAGCAGCAGTACCTGTACCAGTAGTTGACTCAGACGCAGCTGAGCTATCAGTGCTTTCTGTTGAACTACACGCAGCAAGAGTGATCATTGGCAGCGCAATTGCCAGCCCCTTTAGAACTTTGTTCAGTTGCATTATTTTTTTCCTTTTATATCGCTAATTACGGTGAACGTTAGAGGAACGGCCCCCAGGATGGAGCCCGTACCCGCCCGTTCGTCGCAGGTAATCGTGCCTTAAAGCGCCCGTCAATCGACACTAACGACAGCTCGTTGGATTTATCATTAACTGAGCTGTATATCACCATGCCGCCATTCGGTGCAATACTTGGCGACTCATCCAAAAATGTCTTCGTTAAAATTTGAAGCGCACCTGTTTTCAGATCTTGTTTGGCAATGTTATACCCAGAGTCTGATCTGTGTACCATTACCAGGAACCGTCCATCAGGCGTCAATTGACCACCCAGATTCTGACTTCCTTGCCAAGTTAGGCGTTCGGTCGAACCATCTGCTAAATTTACTCGATATATCTGGGGTTTACCACCTCTGTCTGAGGTAAAGATCATAGACTGACCATTTGGATCCCAAAATGCCTCGGTATTATTGGCCCGACCACGGGTAACTTGGGTCATTTTTTTCGTTTCCAGATCCAAAATGTAGATCTGCAAGCTGCCGCTCTTAGACAGCACCATGGCAAGTTTTTTGCCATCAGGCGAGAAACGCGGTGAACCATTGTGACGCGGGAAGGACGCAACCATCTCGCGGCTACCCTTGTAAATGTCCATCACGAAAATCTGCGCCTGCTTGTTTTCAAAGCTTACATAGGCCAGCTTGCTGCCATCCGGCGACCATGATGGCGACATCAAAGGCTGTTGTGATTTCAGTACCAGACGCTCGTTGAAACCATCATAGTCGGCAATACGTAGCTGGTACGGATACTTGGCCTTATCGTCAATCACCACATAAGCTATACGAGTCAAGAATGCACCCTTCTCGCCTGTCAGCTTTTCATAGACAACATCAGAAATTCGGTGAGCATACTGGCGCAGTCGGCTCTCTTTGACGGTCGCACGGTTATTGACCAGTAAATGATCTTTGGTCAGTACCAGCTCGCCATTTTCCAGGCCACGGCTTTCGCCACTGGTCAACTGGCCACGCACTACGTCTACCAACTGGTAGTTAATCACATAATTGCCGTCGGCATTCAGGCTAACTTTACCTGTTACCAGCGCATCAACCCCTAACGATGTCCAGGCATTATAATCAACCTGATCTTCACTATATGGCGTCTGTGGCATTTTACTGGTCGCAACCGGGCTGAATTTGCCGCTGCGGCGCAAATCCGATGCAATTACCGCGGAGATATCCGACGGCATTTTTCCTTCACCTTCCCACTGGAACGGCACTACACCTATCGGACGGGCAGAATCAATACCTTCGGTGATCACTAGTTCCAATTCTGCTTGTGCGACTTGGCTAAAACTCAGAAGAGCAATACACAAGCCCATTAGCCAACGTTTCATAACAACTCCTTCATCATTGTGGGCTTACTGTTAATCGAATACTACGAAGCTTCTCGATTACCGCCGGATCTTCTGGCATCGGGAACTGGCTCACTTTTACCACGGCAGCTTTAGCTGCGCGGCACAGTGCTCCGTCGCCACCATCATTCGACGCATCCAGTACCAGACCATTAGTCGATAAGCGCATGCGAATAACACACTCTTTACCAATGAAAGTCTGATCAACCAGCAAGTTCTGCTGGATCATCTGAGTATAGATGGCACCATAACGCTGGGTTTCGTCGGCAACAAACTGGCCGCGGGCACCGCCGCGCTGCTCAGTTTCTGCTTCCAACCCTGCGAACATATCGTTGAGGGCCGCTTCCTGCTGTCGCTGCTTCTCGCGAGCTTCCGCCGCTTTACGCTCGGCTTCCTTACGGGCAGCCTCAGCCTTGCGAGCTTCCTCATCGGCTTTCTTCTTCGCCGCTATCTTCGCTTTTCGCTCTTCTTCAGCCTTTCGGGCTTCCTCTTCCGCTTTTTTCTTGGCGGCAAGTTTTGCCTGACGCTCTTCCTCTGCCTTACGGGCAGCGGCTTCCGCCTGGCGTTTTTGCTCTTCAGCTTTACGCTTGGCTTCTTCGGCCTTGCGCTGCTGGGCTAACTGCTTCTTACGCTCTGCTTCCGCCTGGGCTGCTTTCTCCCTTGAGATGCGGGCCGCTTCGTCAGCTTTGCGCTTCTCTTCTTCCGCCTTGCGTTTTGCCTCAGCCACTTTCTTCTGCTCAGCAGCAACTCGCTTACGTTCAGCTTCTGCTATACGGGCATCTTTTTCGGCCTTGAGCTTGTCAGCTTTCAGCTGGCGCAACCTGTTCTCTTCAGCCTGTCGTTGCTGTTCAAGCGCTGCAGCCTGTTGTTCAAGTCGCTTCAGGCGATCCTGCTCGGCTTTTTTCGCCGCATCACGCTGCTGGCGGATCTGCTTGGCCTGCTGATTAACCAACGCTGGGTCAACAACCACAGCCTTGATCGTATTACCGGACATCTTTGGCTTGTCCATGGTGAAATCCGTTCCCCATAACAAAGCCGCTAACAGTAAACCATGAAGAAGTAACGAAATTATGATGGCAGCACTGTAATTATTGTTTTTCATCCTGCGAGCCTACCTACTTCTCTAACGGTTCGGTCATCAGGCCAACAGAACCCACACCGGCCTGATTCAGTGCATCAAGCGTCTCGATAATGTAAGAGTAAGGTGCACGGCTGTCACCGCCGACTAAGACAGTCGATTTTGGATTCAGCTGAAGCTCGGCCCTGACCCGTGTAAGCAGATCATTCAGTCTGAGGCCGCGAAGCATATCGCCGTTATCGACGCTCAGGCCAAGGTTACCGTCCTGATCAACCTCAACAATGATCGGTGCATTACTGTTTTCATCGCCGACCAGCTCAGCCGCAGTTTTCGCCGTCTGGGTAGACGGTAGCTCGACATCGACCCCTTGAGTCACAAACGGGGCCGTTACCATGAAGATGATCAGCAGTACCAGCATCACATCGATATAAGGTACGACGTTGATCTCCGCCGTCATTTTGCGCTTTTTCGGTTGATAAGCCATTGCTTATTACTCCTGCGCAGCGGCAAATGCCTGGCGGTGTAGAATACTGGAGAATTCTTCCATGAAAGTGGCATAGGTGTGCTCTAGTTTCGCCACCTGGTTGGTCAGTTTGTTATAGAACATTACCGCCGGGATTGCGGCGAACAAGCCCATAGCCGTAGCAACCAGTGCCTCGGCGATACCCGGGGCAACCATTGCCAGTGTCGCCTGTTTTACCGCGCCCAGCGCAATAAAGGCGTGCATAATACCCCATACCGTACCGAACAGGCCGATATACGGGCTGATTGAACCAACAGTCGCCAGGAACGGCAGGTTGGTTTCCATATCATCAACTTCACGAGACAGAGCAACACGCATTGCACGTCCCGTTCCTTCCATTACCGCTTCCGGCACTTTGCCATTGCTGCGGTGCAGGCGGGCGAATTCTTTAAAGCCGGCATGGAAAATCTGCTCTGAGCCTGTCAGGTTGTCTTTTCTAGCCTGCACTTCCTGGTAAAGCTGTGACAAATCAATGCCCGACCAGAAACGGTCTTCAAAACGTTCAGCTTTGGAAGCCGCATCCGACAGTACCGAGGAGCGTTTGATGATCATCGCCCAGGAAATGACAGACATACCTAGCAGGATAAGCATCACGATCTTAACAAGCAGGCTGGCCTGTAAAAAAAGATCTAAAATCGATAGTTCAGCAGTCACTTAGATATCTCCGACTTAATATTTTCTGGGATCTGAATAGGTTTCATGGTTTCAGGATGCACACAGGCTACCTGAACCATCGCTTTGCACAAGGTTTGGTCGGCATTGTTAACTAAAACCTGACAAAATACGATCGAGGCACGGCGAATTTTGACTGGCCATGTCCTGACCACCAGACGTTCATCGAGCTTGGCGCCTTTCAGGAAGTCAATATCCATATGGCGCACCACAAAGCTAACATTCTGTGCAAATAATGCCTGTAAACTGACATCATGACTGCGAAAGAGTTCCGTTCTCGCCCGCTCAAAGAATTTCAGGTAGTTGGCATGGTAAACAATCCCACCTACATCGGTATCTTCATAATAAATAGTGATTGGCCACTCAAAGGCACTTTCTTCGGTCATCAGATATCCATGCAATCACATCACAGCCAGTACCCGTCAGGTACTCGCCCGGTCTTCAAATAATCGCTTACTATACCGAAGTTGCGCGGCTTTATAAAACGCCACATTTACTAACACTCACAAAAGCGATGATTTTTTGACAAGCTTGTCATTTCGTTACCGGCAACACTGCATAATTCGTGTCAGTATATGCATTTTGCATACTTATCTGGGCAATAAACACTAACAGACGTATAAAAAAACAGCCCACTACTGTTTTGTAATGGGCTGTTTCATTGTGTGAATTATCATTGTCTGTCTGTTTCGGCGCTTATACCGAAGGAAACAGACGTAACCACATGATATAGGACAAAATCGGCAATGCCAGATACGGCGTAAAGAACACCTGCCAATACCAACGGCGCGGTACGAAACCCACACCGTAAATCATTGCTGTACATGTCGCCCATATCAGGGCGGGTGAGATTACCGGTCCGAATCCACCAATTGCCTGGGCAAAGAGTGTTGGCTCCCATATCACCAGACCTGCCGCCGACAGCGACAGTGCCATGGATAACAGACGCAATAGCCCGTTATCCAGCAGCTGATGACTACGCTTCACCCAGTGGTCGATCTTACTCACCGTTCTCATCCATATTTTCGGTTGTTTCAAGCCACAGGGCATTGATGATCCCGAAAGAGCAGGCTAGCAGAACACCTAGAATCCAAGCGAAATACCACATAGTCTGTCTCCTTAGTACAGTGAAGTCTTGTTGTCTTCGATATATTTGTTATCAAGACGGCCAAACATTTTGTAATAACACCATGAGGTGTACGCCAGGATAATCGGCACCATTACCGCCGCAACACCCGTCATAATATTTAGCGTCAGCTCAGATGACGTCGCATCCCACATCGTCAGGCTGTGGTTAGGAACCGAGCTTGAAGGCATGATGAACGGGAACAGGGCAAAACCGGCTGTCAGGATCACACCCGCCATTGTCAGGCTAGAGGTGATAAATGCCAGTACACCACTGTTCGCACGTGAAGCCAGTAGTGTCAGCAATGGCATGAATACCGCCAGTGCCGGCGCAATCCATAGCAACGGATAAGCATCAAAGTTGGCAAATAGTGCACCAGACTGACGCATGACTTCTTTGGTCAGCGGGTTAGATGGCGCATTGGTCATGATTTCAGAGGTGATCACATAACCTTCGATGCTCTGAGCCCAGAAACCGGCAACTGCAAAGCACACTGCTGTACCGATCGAAGTGATCATTGCTACGCGGCGAGCACGCTCACGGATCGCATCAGATGTCTTCATCTGCAGGTAAGCTGCACCTTGGGTGGTGATCATCAGGATGCTCACAATGCCGCACAATAGTGCGAACGGGTTAAGCAGCGCGAAGAACGAACCGGTATAAGTAGGGATCAACAGATCGCTTAGCTCGAACGGAACACCTTGCAGCAGGTTACCGAAAGCTACACCGAAGATCACAGGTGGTACGAAGCTACCGACAAAGATCGCCTTATCCCATGTTTCACGCCACTGTGGGTTTTCAA
>NZ_JAKRFQ010000237.1 GCF_022347985.1 Photobacterium sp. OFAV2-7 | reverse complement strand
TCAAAGACGATCAGCGGTGACTTACCACCAAGCTCCATCGTGATGTCCTTAAGCGTACCGGCAGCATCAGCCATGACTTTCTTGCCAGTCCCCGACTCACCGGTGAAAGAAACCTTGGCAATATCCGGATGGCGGGAAAGCATCTGGCCGACACGGTAGTCACCCTGAACAACATTAAACACGCCATCAGGGACACCGGCTTCTGTGAAGATCTCCGCCAGCTTCAATACCGAAAGCGGCGTTTCTTCAGACGGCTTGAATACCATGGCGTTACCAGCCGCCAAAGCAGGAGCCGATTTCCACATTGCAATCTGGATTGGATAGTTCCACGCTCCGATTCCGGCACAAACACCCAATGGCTCACGGCGGGTATAGAAAAACTGACCGTGACCCAAATCTTGTTGCTGGCCCTGAATTGCCGAGGCAAGCCCCGCGTAGTACTCGATAACATCCGCACCAGTGGTAATATCCACCTCGATGGCCTCCTGGATCGGCTTGCCGGTATCTTTGACTTCCAACGCGGCAAGCTCATCATTGCGCTCACGGAGAATCGCTACCGCCCGCATCAAGATACGTCCTCTTTCCATGCCACTCATCGCTGACCACACTTTAAAACCTTGTTGTGCCGAAGCGATTGCACGGTCAACATCCTGAACAGTGGCCTGTCCGATCTCGGCCAGCTCCTCGCCGGTTGCCGGGTTACAGGTTATAAACGTTTCTTCAGATGAGGCTTCAGTAGCCTGACCATGGATATACAGAGACTTCATTTTCATCAAATGCCTTGGTAATTAATGTTGTTATGACTTTGTCAGTTCAAATACGGGGCGAGTTGTTTTTGCAGGTAATCAGAGATGATCTGTTGGGCTTTGTCCGGACAAATTCCGTCAGGGTTCAACGCCCCTCTTAGCCAAATCCCATCAATAAGTGCAGCAACGCCCTGTGCGACAAAAAGGGCTTGTTCAGAAGGTAAAACTTTCTTGAGTTCAAAGCGGAGGTGCGATAACAAACGACGTTCATTTACCCGCTGTAGCCGATGCAACGTAGTATCGTGCATAGACTGCGCCCAGAAGGCCAGCCATGTTTTCACCACTTTGCTCTCGACTTGGTAACCATCAAAATTCGCGGCAACAATCGCCTTGACCCTAGCGGTCACGTCATCTTTGTCCGCGGCACGAAGGTGCTCTATGGAGGTCGCTGACAATTGACGCAGCACCGAGCGCATCGTCTCCTCCAGCAAACCATGTTTACCACCAAAATAATGATTAATGATCCCAGGAGAAACACCTGCCTTGCGGCTGATCAAAACCACACTCGCACCCGAAAGCCCAACTTCATCAATAACAGCCATTGTGGCCTCGACAAGCTGTGGTCTGCGAATTTCTGGCATTCCGACTTTTGGCATAATTGCTACTCAAATGTTTCTTAATTGAACGTTTAATTAAAAATAAATTTACATAATATTAGCAGCAAGTCAAAAAATGTTTCGTACCATAATGAATAACATGATACTAATAACAGGAAAAACAACACTAAACACTTGATATTTAAAGATTAAAAATAAAACAGAAAAAACAAGATTGATTTAAATGTTTTGTGTCGAAAACAAGTCCCTGTCACAAGACAACATTTCGTCAACGACGAAGCCATAAATCATGATACCGAGCCTGAATTCAGGGTTCAGAAAAGGAAGGTTCAATTTTTGTTTAGTACTCTAATCTTTACAGCCATCGCAATCTGACGCGACGAACCATATTTCGCCGTCGTTTGATACATTGCGCTTTTATTTCCCCCTTTAACCTCCCTTATTGAGCTAACTCTCGATAAAAAAATTTACTTTTTAAGAACCCTGAATTACACAGAAAGAGAAGGTGATTTTTCCTGGCATTTAAAACGCTGTGTACTGTAAGGATTTCGCGGTAATTGACACCATTCGACCCATCACAATCACGTGGCAACTTAGGGGAACTGGCGATGACTTCAATAACAACACGACAGCCTATGCGCATCGGTTTTTATCTCACTCACAATTTCACCATGATCGCGATGGCATCGGCCGTTGAAGTATTGCGCATGGCCAATCAGCTCTCGGGAGAGAAGCTGTACCAATGGTTTACCCTCAGTGAGAGTGGCGAGCCGGTTGCCGCCAGCGATGCGCTCGAGGTAAGGGTTGATGACCAAATCCCATCTCAACTACCGCTTGATTCTTTGATTATCTGCGGCGGTGTTCAGATTGAACGTTGCTGTACACCGCAACTAACAAGCTGGCTTTGCCAGCTTGATCGCCAGCAAAAAATACTCGGCGGGATCTGCACCGGCAGCTATGCTCTGGCAAAAGCAGGGGTAATGGCAAACCAGCACTGCGCCATTCACTGGGAACATCTGGCCGGGTTGCAGGAACTGTTCCCGTCGATAAAAATCACCAATAAGCTGTTCACGCTCAGTGACAAACGAATGACCAGTACTGGCGGGACAGCGCCGATGGACATGATGCTCACTTTAGTGGCCAAACAACATGGCAGCAGGCTCAGTGCGGCGATATCGGAAATGTTCATGTGCGAGCGGATCCGCAATGGCGAGGATGTGCAAAAAGTGCCGCTTCGGAGCCTGGTCGGAACCTCCCAGCCCAAGTTACTTGAAATCGTTTCTCTGATGGAAGCCAACCTGGAAGAGCCTATCGGCATGGATGAACTTGCAGGATTTGTCGACCTGTCACGTCGCCAGTTGGAAAGGCTATTCCAGAAACACCTGCAGTGTTCACCTTCGCGCTACTACCTTCAGCTTCGGCTTAGTCGGGCCAGACAACTGCTCAAACAAACCAATTTGTCAGTCATTGAGGTTTCTGTCGCCTGCGGGTTTGTTTCAACACCTCACTTTAGCAAATGTTACCGTGATTGCTTTGGTATTCCTCCACGTCACGAACGGCAAGGGATTTCGTCACAGCCGGTTGCTACCGAGCAGCCAGCGATTAGCGAGGAGTCTCTTTCCACAGAGCTGCCTATTACCGCAGAGCAACCGATAACCACTGAGCAAGCAGTAATCAACGAGCAACCTGATATGACAGAATTCCCGATGATTACCAATCTTCCGGCACTTACCGAACTCAGAGAACTGCATGATGACAACCTGTTCGATACCGGTTTTGACGATCAGAGTACGCTTCCCAACCAAGCTTGTTAGGTTCTTAATAAACTTTTAAATTCATTGGATTAGAAAGTATCATTTAAGGATACCTTCTTCTCGCAGCAAGGCGATAATGGCTTCGGCAGCCTGTTGGGGGGAAGTGTCTTGTAATACCTTGCCCGCCTGGCTCGGGGTCACCGTTGTTGCTGCTTTCATCCGTTCTGCAGCGGTTTTCGCCGTGATGATCTTCAGACGTTTGGGACGCTGTTTTGCTGGTTGTAGTTGCCATTGAGACTGTTCGCTATCAGCCACAAGCTCAAGCCCAAATTCATGTTCGGAATCATATTCAGATTCGAGCACATTGACGATGCCATCACGCGCTTTTAAGAACGCACTTTGTCTTGCCTGCGGCGCCGCACTGTTAATGGTTACCACCACAGGTTGCTTGACCAATAGTTTCCGGCGCTGACCACGTGGTAACGCCTGTAAAAGCTCGATATGTCCATCTGCAACACCAACCAAACCAGCAATATGCGGCACAATCGCCCAGCCTAGTTGATCTGCCAACAGGTAAGGTAGCAAGCCTGACGCTTCCCCCCATTCAGCCTGTTCACCGCACAGTACCAAATCGGGCTCCGCTTCATTCACATACTGAGCCAGTGCCGATACCGGATCGGAGAGCTCTGGCTGCTTAAGTACGGTTATCTGCCCGATTCCCATTCCCAGGTAATCTCGTAATGCCGACTGTTCCGACTCATCTGCATGGCCGGCATAGACAACCTCAATCGCCGCACCGGACTGTTGCAATGCCAGCTCAATCGCCTGTGCATCCAATGAAGCACGGCATGGGCGCCCAGTTAATGAATGCATACCGATCGATACCAACACCATGATTTGCAGCGGCTCACACAGCATCATCCCACTTCTCCTTAACCTGTTCGCTATCAGCTCCGGTCAACTCTCCAGCCTGACTTTCACTTTCTCTGTGGTTAACACTGTCGGCCAGTGCCTGCATGATCTCGCTGCTGTCGCCTATCACACTGAGATCCGCCCGGCTGACCATCGTGCAGCCCGGATCAAGATTGATAGCGATCACCGTATCGCAATGGGTCATTCCCTGCAGATGCTGGATCGCCCCGGAGATCCCAACCGCCAAATAAATGCGGGCTGAAACCAAGGTGCCGGATGCACCAACCTGGGTTGAACGCGGCATATTACCGTCATCCACTGCCACACGACTTGCACCCTCAGTTGCCCCAAGGGCTGTAGCCGCTTGATGAAACAACGGCCAGTCGGTCACACCATTTCCGCCCGCAAAGACAAACTCCGCTTCCACCAAGGAAACAGAACCGGGATCAACAGGAAGCAGACCCAAGTCATCAATTTTCGGCGATGTCGCGGATATCTTTTCCAACGCAATCGGGTCCAGCTCAACCGGGCTGGCCTGATAGCAACATTGGCTCACCGGCTCGGCGATCTGCTCTGCCACCAGCAAAATACGTTCATGCGGGCGACGATACTCGTTGCCACTTTGCCCGGCACGGCACCATATCCAGTTGTCATCAATTTCTACCACCCCGGTAGCTGCTCGCTCGTCCAGCCTGGCGGCCAGGCGGCGACCGAGATCGGCACTGTTCATAGTCTGATCACCAAACAGCCAGTAACTGGGGGCAAACTGCTTATCAGCCTGTAGTAGCAAAGCGAGCTGATACTCAGGTTGGTATCCTTCCTCTCCGAACACAGAGAGATCCAATAGCCGATCTATCCCTGCATCAGCGAAACGATCATCTTTGATAGAAGAAAAGACCACCGCCAGCACGGCTCCGCGTCCCTCAATCTTCTGACCATCCATATGATCATGAGCAAAACCGCCATTTGCCAACTGCTGCGCCAGCCCCAACATATCTCTGTCGGCACTGGTTAGCCTGCCGCCACTCATCTCAGGCACCACGGCGATAAAAAAGTCAGGATCATCGACTCGATGCAAGGGCAACCGGGAAGCGTTCCTGCATCGCGAATCAAGTATTGGCGTGGTTCCAGAGCTGATATCAGGAAAAGTGCCAGAGTCGGCGATACTACCTTGAGATTGATTATCAGAATGTTGGTTTGCACAGTTAAGATGCAAAGGATGAAGGCGATTGCGCTGAATACGCTCAAGCCGAGGATCGCGACGGAATACTCTGCTCATGACGCCTCCATTTCATCGACCTGACAATGCCGAACAGGCTGAGGCTGGGCTTCCAACAGCAACTCGGCAATATCCCGTACCTCAGGGCGTGGCTCAATAACCCCTTCAAGCATTAGGCTGCACTGCGGACAGGCCACGACAACAATGTCAGCCCCAGTTTCCCTCACATCATCCATTCGCATATCCGGTATCCTGCGCTTACCTGCAATATCGGTGGCAGGCGCACCACCACCGCCACCGCAACAACGAGAGCGATAGCCCGAACGTTCCATTTCTTTTACTTCGATCCCGATAGCCCGTAACAGAGACCGAGGTGCTTCATAACCGCCGTTATAGCGCCCCAGATAACAAGAATCGTGATAAGTCACCGACAGATCTCGAACAGGCTCCAGCTTCAGGCTCTCTTGAGCGACCAGCTCTGCCAGCAACTGGGTATGGTGGCAAACATCATAATTACCGCCAAAATCCGGATACTCGTTTTTCAGAAGATGAAACGCATGCGGATCTGCTGTCACAATCCGCTTGAATCTGTATTTGCTCAATGTGTTTATATTGGCTCTTGCAAGGCGCTGAAAGGTTGCCTCGTCACCAAGGCGACGGGCCAAATCACCGCAATCGAGCTCTTCATTGCCCAGCACGGCAAAATCAACATTTGCCCGCTGCAGCAAGGTAACCAGGGCCCGAAGTGTACGCTGGTTGCGCATGTCGAACGCCCCGTCGCCCACCCAGAGCAGCACATCGACCTGCTTCACATCAGCCAGCAAGGGAATATGCAGATCAACAGCCCAGTTATTGCGTTGCTGGGGAGGGTGACCGTTGGGGTTGTCGGTCGCGATCAGGTTTTCAAGCATGTCCGGCCCTTTACCGGGAGTCGCGCCTTGTTCAAGAGTCAGATAACGACGCAAATCAACGATCGCGTCCACATGCTCG
>NZ_JAKRFQ010000236.1 GCF_022347985.1 Photobacterium sp. OFAV2-7 | reverse complement strand
AGTCGGTACGCATATAGGTAATGTAACCCGCCTCATAGAGACGCTGTGCCAAACCCATAGTACGTTTTACGCCATAGCCCAAACGGGTACTTGCCGCCTGCTGCAGGGTCGAGGTGATATAAGGTGCCGACGGCTTGCTGCTGGTCGGACGGTCTTCACGGTCGACAACTTTGTAGGCGGCCTTTTCCAATAGCGACTTCGCCGCCATGGTATCGGCTTCGTTTTCCGGACGGAATGCCTTGCCTGCCTGCTGGGCAACCATCAGACGCAGCGCATCTTTACCTGCCGTTTGGGTATTGGCATGAATATCCCAGAACTCTTCCGGCGTGAACGCTTTAATTTCGCGTTCTCGCTCAACAATTAGTTTTACCGCAACGGACTGGACACGACCTGCGGAAAGGCCACGAGCGACCTTCTTCCACAGCAATGGTGACACCATGAAACCAACAACGCGGTCAAGGAAGCGTCGTGCCTGCTGGGCATTCACACCATCAATGTTCAGCTCACCAGGCTGTTCAAACGCCTGCTGAATAGCATTTTTGGTGATCTCATTAAAAACCACTCGCTTATAACGTTCATCATCGCCACCGATGATCTCACGAAGGTGCCACGCAATAGCTTCTCCCTCGCGGTCCAAATCGGTTGCCAGATAAACATAGTCAGCGTCTGCAGCCAGCTTCTGTAATTCGTTAACGACTTTTTCTTTGCCCGGTAGCACTTCGTATTGCGCTTCCCAATCGTTATAAGGGTTAACCCCCATCTTGCCGATCAGCGCCTTACGCTCTTTTTCTTTCTTGATACGGGCCTTCTCTTCAGCACTCAACCCCTTGGTCGAGGTGGCTGCCGCTTTTTTACCCGTACTACGTGCACCCGTTGGCAAATCACGGACGTGACCCACGCTTGACTTTACAATGAAGTCCTTACCCAAGTACTTATTTATAGTTTTCGCCTTGGCAGGGGACTCCACGATAACGAGAGATTTACCCATAATGACTCTATTACGTCCTCGTGCTCGCAAAACTTTCAATATAAAACAAATAGTTGCACGCTAATATTCACACAATGGCACGGCAACGCTAATAAACCAAACTGATTAAGTAACTAATCACTAGAGGCATTCTCAATCGCTGGAGAGTGGCGCTCAGGATAAGTAGTTACTTAATCTAATTGGTATTTACATATTGGGCTACAATCCTAGAAGGTCAACTGCTTTTTGATCAAAACGGTCTGTTTGCTCGTCCCTTCCCCAGTTGTTAACACCAAGTTAAAGCCGATTTCGGCCCTCGAAACTGACTGTAATCCACGCCTCTTTCTCTTTATTTATAACCATAAAGTGGCTGAGGGCGCTAATCATTACCACCTCCTCCCGCCTTTGACTATTAAAACCCATGAATTTTTGCCGTCGCTCACATAAATTGGTCGAATTTCCGTCTCGGCCATACACTCTTTAACCAATTTTGAGCCTTTACCCTATACTGGGTAAGGGTTTGTTTTATAGCGTTAACTTCAATACACTGTGGGCCATCTATAGCGCCCCTAAAACCGAGGCTGCTACAACCTGATCACGCTACGATTCAAGAGATAACCGCATGAGCAATAAAAAAACCATTTCTTCCGAAGAGTTACTAATGATTGCTAACCAGCTCATTCAAGACCATGAATCCTACCAGGATGGTATGCGAGCCACTTCCGTTGAAGAGAAAGACGATGTGCTGGTGTTCAAAGGCGAATACTTTTTGGACGACAACGGATTACCGACTGAAAAAACCACAGCGGTTTTCAATATGTTCAAATTCCTTGCCCATAAACTGTCACCGGAATTCACGCTAAAAGGCTAGTTACCCGTACTATCAAAACAAACAGCCCCGCACTCGCGGGGCTGTGACGTTAGCTAGCAACACCTATCAGATATCAATTGTCATGGTATCTTTGCTGTCATCGCTGTCACCATTGGCAGGCGGCTCACCACGACCTTTCGGATCCGAACCAAACTGATTTGGCCCTTTGGTTCCGTCCAGGATCCCCAGCTCGACAATGACGAATATTGGCCCGATATACGGCAAAAATGTCACGATAATCCACCAGGCACTTTTGTTCCTGTCGTGAAGCCGCTTTACATTCAATGCCGCAGAAGCCCAAAAAACAAAGCCAAGAATGACCAAGGACAAGACTCCTAGTACAGGGTTGCCTGCCGTATTTCCAGTGGCGCTATAGAAGAACACCGGCAGCGATACCAGCAATACCGGCAAGCTGTATAGCCAGTAATCCCGACGCCGCATCCGCCCCTGAAACGAAAATAATGCCCATTTCTGATTCATCAGACGACCTTATACAATTGGACGCTGACCGCGGCTGATCCATTTCAGCAGCAGATTATCAGCAGCCTCGCCCGTAGCGCCTGCCAGCTTTTCGGCCAGCTTCTTACGCTGGACATAGCGAACCTGAAGTACTTCGCGATCTTTACAGGCATGAGTAATAAAGTCATCACTGGTGCCAATTTCATCAACCAAGCCGAGTTCGTGGGCTTGCTTGCCAAACCAGTGCTCGCCGGTTGCCACCTTCTCCAGATCAAGTTCCGGACGGTGATCTTCAATGAAGTTCTTGAACAGATCGTGAGTTTCTTCGATTTCTGCCTGGAACTTCTCACGCGCTTTATCGGTATTCTCACCGAACATCGTCAAGGTACGCTTGAACTCACCGGCAGTGATCTGTTCAAACTCAATATCGTTTTTCTTAAGCAACTTGTTGAAGTTCGGCAACTGGGCAATCACCCCGATTGAGCCGACTACCGCAAACGGCGCCGAGATGATCTTATCGGCAACACAGGCCATCATATAACCGCCGCTGGCCGCAACCTTATCCACCGAGATAGTCAGCTTGATACCCGCCGCTTTCAGGCGATCAAGCTGGGAAGAGGCCAGACCGTAGCCGTGAACCATACCGCCGCCGGTCTCGAGACGCAGCAACACTTCATCACCTTCTATTGCAACAGCCAATACCGCCGTCACCTCTTCGCGCAATGCCGCTACTTCACGGGCATCGATACTGCCATGAAAGTCGAGAACAAATAGACGAGACTCGCGAACGTGAGAAAGGTCACCAGCTTTGGCCGCTTTTTTGATCTCGCTCTGGCGCTCTTTGTGTTTTTCTTTTTCCGCCTTCTTTTCTGCCTTTTCACGGGCTTTTAGCAACGGCTTGTCAAATAAATGCGACTCTAACTGATGTACGGTATTTTTGTACTGCTCAGTCAGATCGGTTACTTCCAGCTCGCCTTTCTGTGTCCCGTGACGTCCGCTCAACCCTTTCGCCAATACAAGAATACTGACAATCGCAATCACCACCGTGGCGATTTTGGCTAGGAACAGTCCATAATCAAACAAAAAATCCAATGTTGAGTCCTCATTTTTGGCATTTTTACTATTGTCACGAGGGACAATGATTCGCTTACACTTCGCATCTTCTTAGAGATATGGGCAGCGCAGGTGTTCCTCAAGTCCTGCAACCTGCCAATAGACTTATAATGTTTCTCTATGACGCAGATAATAGTTCAATCCTAACACAGCACCGTCGTCTTTTAGTGCTTTTACTTCGCAACCAATAGCTTCTCGCCTATCATCGGCAAAGAATTTATATATGGCATAAAAAGCGTAAAGGGGATCTTCATTGCAGGTAGATAAGATATACATCAACGGAAAGGAAAGTGAGACGCAGGCAAGCGTATTACTTTGAAGAATATACAAAAATGGCCAGTTCGACAGCGCTAAAGGCTTATCAAACTGGTTCCATTTCGTGTGTTTTTCGGGGTAGCTAGTTAAGCCATTTTCTGTATATCAGCCTGGCAAAATTTGCATCGTTAATGACTAGATTATCATTTACTAGAGCAATACTACTGTGGTTTATCGCTACCGAAACCTCATTAGACACAAATATCATTTCCAATATCATCGATTTTTCATTTTTTAAGCTGGCTCTATTTTGCTGATCTTCTGGAAATTCAATATATATTGTCCGGAACGTTTCATCATTATGGTTTGTCCAGTCTTTGACCTGCCAAGAGGCTGTGAAGCCGCTCTCTCCTTCGGGTGTAACGACAACTGTATCTTTGTTATCGAACGCCAATTTTGTCAGTTTAGGAAGCGGAGTGGTGACGTCTGATGTATTGATATCTCTCAGATGATAAAACGTTTTCCCTGCAACAAAATCATCTTCAATCTGAACAGCAGGTCTGGAAGGTGTTGAACCTTGAGTCCAAATGCCAGGATTGTTATCTTCGGAGAAACTAAAAAGATAATCATCATTCATGATTAAAAATGTAAAGCTCTTATTCCCATATAGCAGCGCGTTTCCATCTAATCGATACAGCTCCTGATTACCTAGATAACTTATAGTACCGTCGTTAAATGAGATGATCTCATCATAGTTGTGACCATTAGCAATATAGTGATTACTGAATATAGTGTAAATAAAAGCCTGCTCACTAATACGTGATTCAACACTTGTTACTTTGGGCTTCGAGTAAAAGACGCCTGAGTGAGTATCGTAGCTTATGTCAATGGCAGACAAGTCTATACCCGCATTTTCTTTTTGATGAATCAGTGTCCTAATCTCACCAACTCTTTCATTCAGACTTGATGAATCATTATCAATGGCCTGCTCTTCTAATAATGGGGTAATTGTTCTAGCAAGAAGATGCGCGACTTGAGATTCATGCTGTTTATCGCTCACATAATCGCGACTAATTGCAGCGTAATCAACGCCTATCTTTTCTGCTAATTCTTGCAGGGACAAGTTGTCTAGATGAGCAAGTGTCGAGAATGGAGTTACATAGTTAGCATTAGCGGAAGCAATTAGCTCGTAGGATTGAGTTAAGGGTGTGACTTTATCACTATCTGTAGTGATACCTGCAATAGCCTTCGCAATTATCGGATACTGAGCATCAGCCAGTTCAATCTTGACTTGTCCCAGTTCATTTGTTCTTTGCGCTATTTCTTCATTCAGGTCGCATCTTTTATTTTTGTTTCTATCAATACAAACAGTAGCATTATACAGATAGCCATCAATAACTGTAATTGTCTTTGTTTCTTGACTTACTGCAGTGCTAGAAGAGCCTCCATCACACCCTATAACAAACAAAGGAAATATCAGTATGGCTGTTCTTAATCGTTTATTGTTATTCATAAAATCCCTTTTATTAATTAGTTTTTCAGTCAACGTGTTCAGCCTGTATTAATTAAACAATGGAATTAGCTATAGAGTTAGAACAGAAGGGCTAGTATTTGGGTATAACAGAATGCGTAAGCCGAGAGTCTATCTGTGAACTGGGGTATCTGATTCAAGCCCGGCTATGCCACAAAATGAAGTAGCCGGTTATGTTCAGATCCTGCATTTTGAAATGGTTTGGGTATAATAGGAAAACTAAAAAACCAATAAGGAAGTTACACGTGGAATATCAAATCGCTGCAGATTCTCTTAAAGATCGTGTCATTCTGGTGACAGGGGCTGGTGAGGGTATCGGCCGTCAGGCTGCCATCAGCTATGCAGCTCACGGTGCAACTGTTATTTTGCTTGGCCGTACCGTTGCCAAGCTCGAAGCCGTTTACGACGAAATTGAAGCGCTTGGCTATGCTCAGCCTGCGATTATTCCTCTGGACCTGCAAGGGGCGACCAAGCAGAACTATGACGACATGGCCGAAACTATCGAAGGCCAGTTCGGTCGCCTGGACGGCATCCTGCATAATGCCGGTCTGCTCGGTGTGATGAGCCCGTTCGATCAGCTCGGCGAAGATACCTTCGACGATGTCATGCAGGTCAATGTCAAAGCCCAGCTCCTGATGACACAATCACTGATGCCATTGGTCAAGAAAGCCGAGGACGGCCGTATTGTCTTTACATCATCGACAGTTGGTCACCAGGGCCGTGCCTTCTGGGGTGCCTACTCGATCTCCAAATTTGCCACCGAAGGCATGATGCAGATCCTGGCTGACGAGCTGAGCAACACCAATGTCCGTGTCAATGCTATCAACCCGGGGGCAACCCGTACGGCGATGCGTGCCAAGGCCTACCCGGCAGAAGACAGCTCGCTGCTCAAGACACCGGCTGACATTATGCCGTTGTATCTGTACCTGATGGGTCCGGAGAGCAAAGAGGTTAACGGCCAGTGCATTGATGCCCAGCCGAAGCGCAAGCCAGGGGCGGCTTAACCCCCTAACCCTCCCCTTAAAAAATGGAGGGGGTTACAGATATAAAAAAAGCAGCCAACTGGCTG
>NZ_JAKRFQ010000023.1 GCF_022347985.1 Photobacterium sp. OFAV2-7 | reverse complement strand
CGAATCGGACACCCCGCTGATAACTTGTCTTTCTCCACTGCACTGATAGAGCATCCAATGCCAGCTGGCAGTCAACACTGCAGTCTCATCAACGCCAATATCGGCACACAATGACTCCAACCCTGCCACCCATTCCGGCGACAGTTTCTGCGTCTGTTCCTTCACCTGTACATAGGTATCTGCCGCCGCATGCAAAGCCGATGTCTGACAGGCGCTAAAGTGCGTCGGTTCATTAACGCCCTTAAGCAGATCCTGCCAGTAATCACACAAAGACTCACCACAATCACTCAGCATGGCTCGCCTCCCCAACATCGGCAGAAGCAGTATCACCCGCCACAGTATCGGCAGATACAGCATTGGATGCGCTTGCTTCACGCCTCGTTGATGCCGTTTGGCGCTCAGCCCAGAATTGCTGGGCAAAGCCCGCAGGACTTGATGACTGATAGATTACTGCAGGCGTGACAACGTCACTCAACATATGAGATAGGCTCGCCGCCAACCGAATCACATCCAACGAATTAATCGCCAAATCCGACAGAGTCGCGTGCCATATATCAGCAGGCTGTACGGCGTCATTTGCCAGCACTGACATCCAGGCCGAGCGCACGGTCATCACCAATTCTTCCCACTCGGCAGATACCGATAGCGTTGTATCGACCTCCGGCTTCAGCTCCTCGGAATCATGAGCACGAGATATCGAATTACCGGTACGCAATAATATTTGGGAATCGTTATCAATCGGCAGGCGAATGATTTCCAGCAGTTCGGCCAGCCACTGCGCAAGCACATCATCAGCTTTATCTTCGCTGATCTCGGCTTCATCAAACTCAAAACGAAGCGCCGTACGGCCCGCCACTTCGGTCACAACGACATTGAGCGGAAACTCGACTTTCTCATAAGCCTGACCAAAGACCGGGGCTAGCGGAACATCCACCGGATGTTGATCTGCACGCATGGCTGGTCTCGGGTAGTTCTCGAACACAAACAGGCTATCGAAACAGCGTGGCTGACCATTGTGAAGCTCAATCAAAGACTGCGTTGCGTGCTCGTTCAGCCCCATCAGCTCACGTTGAAGCTCGGCAATGTGCTCGCCCAGTGTCATTCCGGTATTCCAGCGCATCACCAAAGGCAATGAATTGATATACAGGCCGACACTGGCTGCTATCTCATCGACAGGCGCATCACGTCCTGACGCCACATTGCCCACGACAGTAACCGCATCTCCGGTCACTTTTGCCACCAGACGGTGCCAGGCATATTGCACCACCACGCTATTGGTTACGCCAGCCGCCTGAGCAAAGTTCACCAACCGCTGCTGTTCATTGTCGGTCAGACGCAAGCGGACAACGGCAGGCTTCTGCTGCATCGTCGCCTGTGCAAAGTCCGCCTCGAACAGCACTGACAGGTCATTACGGGCTTGCTTCGTAATGTCCTTCTTCTGCCAGTATGCTGAAACAGCCTCCTGGTTGTTCACGGCATACGCCGCATGCTCAAGATAAGCGTTATCTTTCGGTCCAGCCGTCAACAATTCCTGCTGGGATTCCTGTTGGCTATTCTGGACCGTATTCTGCATCGCTAAGTCTTCGCCAGCTCCCCCCTGAAGGGCCAAATATGCTTCATGGACAGCGCCAAACAGCCGCGGACCACTCCAGCCATCAATGATGGCGTGATGACAGCTAAACAGCACATGGTGATCTGTCTCGGAGGCCTTTATACATAGCAACCTGAATAATGGCTCTGTCGCCTCACCCAACACGAACGGACGCTCGAGATCGGCCGCCTGATAACGGGCCAACACAGCAAGAGGATCGGTATGCTCATTTGCGTTCGAATCCGTAAGATCGATGACCTTAATAGCCACCTCAATCTTACGCCGGATAACTTGTACCAGTTCCCCCTGATTCTGCAATGCAACCCGTAAGGCAGGGAAGCGGTCGGCGGCCAATTCCCATGCCTGCTGATAGGCATCGACATTTAACGCATGCGGGTAATGAATCGGCGTCTGCAAATGGTAGGCATCATCCTGCGGACAACGCTTTTGATGCGCAAACATGCTTGCCTGCAGTGATGACGCTGGCACTATGGCTTCCACATCGAAGGTTTGATGAAGCTGATCCACCACCTCTTGGGACAGGTTCACCAACGGATAATCGGCCGGTGTCGGCTGACACCCTCGCTCGGCATAGCTTTGTTCACAAAACGCGATAAATGTTTCGATGTTCGCAGCAAAAGTCGCCATCAACTGTTCGCTTCGGGCCTGCGTCAGACAACCTACCTGGCGAAGCGTTAACGCCCCATCAATGATGCCACCGTGCAGGCTGATAATTTCAGACGGCTTGTTGAGCGACGACAGCACCTGGCCCGGCTCGATGCCAATCGGGCGCCAGTCACCTTTCGCTTGTGTCTGCAGTCCCAGATAGTTAAACACTATCGGGGAAAGCGCCAATTGCTCTCCTTCAGGGTGATGCTGCCCGAAAGCGGCAAAACCAATTCCCTTGTCCGGTATTGCACGACGTCGTTCCTTGGTCTGCTGAATCAAAGCCGTCAGCACACTGCTCTCATCCTGTAATGAAGCATCAGTCGGCACCGCCAGTAACAGTGGGTAGGTACTAGTAAACCAGCCAACCGTCCTGCTGACATCGTGTTGCGGCGAAATATCCTCGCGACCGTGCCCTTCCAGCATGATGGTATGGGCATCGCCCCAGCCAAGATCAGACAAGCTCTTCACCAATGCGGCCAGCAGTATGTCATTCACTTCGGTATTAAAGGCATGATGCACCCCAGAGACCAAACGCTGCGTCAGTGCTTCAGGCAATTGCAACATAGCTGCACTGGCCTGCCCGTCAGGGTGCCTGTCTTTTTGCAGCAACGCACTGTCACCGTGTTTCGCCTGCTCCCGCCAATAATCAAACTGGGCCGGATTGTGCCGGGTATAGTCAGCGAGCACCTCTCCCCACTGGCGGTAACTGGTGGTTTTACGCCCCAGCGCCTCACCCCGGCACAACTTGGAAAAATCATCCGTCAAAATGCGCCATGACACGGCATCAATCACCCAGTGGTTAAAGGCAAGGAACAGGGCGGATTCGGCCTGAGGATGATTGCGTACCAGCACCCACGCCATGGTTTGCCCACTTGCCAGATCAAAATCAGACTGCAACTCGGTGAACGCCCGGAACAGCCCGTCATCGCCCAGAGAGGCGGCGTCCAACTCGACAAGCTGCGGCAAAATAGCAGTGTCGTTATATTGCTGGGAAACCACACCATCAAACAGGCTATCCTCATCCCACTGTGGCAATGCCAGACGCAGTGCGTCATGATGTTCAAACAGCTGATCCATGGCACTAACTAGCTGCGCTTCGCTCAAGGCAGGGATCTTGAGGATAGCCGCCTGATTCCAGTGTTGCGGTTTGGCAAAGTCTTGCTTTGCAAACCAGGACTGGATAGGCAGCAGCGGGAAGCTGCCTGATAGTACCCCTTGCTCAGCTTCAATAGCTGGTACTGTCTCGCTGTTGTCTGCAAGCGTCCGGCACAAGCGACGTACGGTTTTGGCTTCGAATACATCCTTAACCGTACAAGCATAGCCAGCATCTCGCAGCCTGGTGGTCAGCTGAATACTCAAGATAGAATCGCCGCCCAATCGGAAGAAGTCATCTTCCACGCCGCAATCGTTATTCAGCGTCGACTGCCAAATCGCCAATACCGAAGCTTCCAGCTCACTGTGTGGTGAAGCTGATGTTGTTTCGGACACATCCAGCGAAGGCAAACGCTGAGGATCCAGTTTACCGTTCGCCGTTAGCGGCATATCATCAACAAAGAATAAGTGCGCAGGAACCATGTACTCTGGCAAGACGGCTAAAGCGCGATGCAATATCATCGATGCCGTGGCCGCAGATGCCACGCCTTCCGATGTGATATTTTCTGCAGAGCTACCATTTTCTTCAGAACAGCCGCGCAACGTAGCGTAAGCAACCAGCACTTTCCGGCTGCCCTGTTCTGCTACCCGGACTTTGACCTGATGAATGGCTGGCTCCACGGCAGCCAGTTGGGCTTCGATTTCCCCAAGCTCAATACGGTACCCCCGGAGTTTCACCTGTTCATCAATACGCCCCATATATTCGACCAGCCCGTCTCGGTTAACCCGGGCCTTATCACCCGTGTGATAAAGTCGAGCCGATTGCCCCTGGCATTTCCATTCGGTGAACACCTTTTCGGTCAGCTCGGGCTGATTCAGATAGCCACGAGCAAGGCCGAGACCTGCCAGACACAATTCACCCGGTACACCATCCGGGCAAAGTTTACCTTGCGCATCGAGGATCAAAGCCTGCGTATTGGCTACGCTGGTTCCTATGGTGACTGGCTGATCCGCCTTCAGTTGCTGGGCCAGCGCCGTTACCGTAAATTCGGTCGGCCCGTACATGTTGAACAAATCAACTTTGTCGGCCCACCGTTCAACAAGCTGGGGCGGACACGCCTCGCCGCCGAATGCCACTATTTTCAAGCTCGTAACAGCTTGAGGCGGCAGGGCTGCAAACAACGCGGTAGAGCAGATCATATGAGTCGCGTGATACTGCTCGGCCTGGTTAATCGCCTGCTCATTGGGCTCACCGAAAGCCAGGGTGATCCCCGATGCCAGTGGCAGCATGGCAGTCATGTTACCGGCATCGAATGCCAGTGACATACAGTTGAACATCACGCTGTCAGCGGCAAATGCCAAGCGTTGGCTATGATCGTGTACCAAATTGACAAAGGATCCGTGCTCGACCATTACCCCTTTCGGCATCCCTGTCGAGCCGGAGGTATAAATCACATACGCCAGTTGCTGCGGCGTAGCATTTTGCATCAACGGCTCCTGCATCAACGGCGAGGTATCTGAAAACTGCGCCAGCCGCTCACTCAAGGTCGAGTCAGCAAGGTTCACCAACTCGGCACCGGTCAGGTTCAGATCTCCCTCCCCCTGTTGAATTTGGACAGAAAACTCACTGGAAGGAGCAAGGATCAATGACAACTCGGCATCGTCAATCACATGCTGCAAGCGTTTCAGAGGATAGGCCGGATCGAGTGGCACATACGCCCCTCCGGCTTTCCAGGCTGCCAGCGCTGATACGGCAAACGCGATGCCACGTTCTGCGACTATCCCGACCAGACTTTCATGTCGCACACCGCGTTCAATCAACCAATGGGCCAATTGGTTCGCACGAGTGTCAAGCTCGGCATACGTCAGAGACTGCTCCCCTGCGACCACCGCCAGTTTGTCAGGGTGGGCTACCACAGCATTTTCAAACAGCTGATGCGTTAACAAGTTGTCCTGATATGCGGCCGGTAACTGAGCCAGTTGTGAAGCAACCGCAGTTTCTTCATCCTCGGCAATCATTGGCAGCTGCTGCACATTGCACTCGGGCTGCTCCACGACGGCAGTGAGTAAATGCAGGAAATGCTCGGCATAGCGTTCAATGGTCGCCTTTTCGAAAATCCCTTTGCTGAACAGCCAGTCCAGCCGCACGCCATCAACCAGCTCGGTGACCTTAAGGGAAATGTCCGTTTTAGCAGGCAAGATTGGGGACGGCTCTTCCACGGCACCACAACCCGGGATCAAATCGTTGAAATCTACCTTAGCCTGATAAATCAGCATGATTTGGAAGATAGGGTTGATGGCCGTAGTGCGATCCGTGCCTATGGCTTCGCTCAAGGATTCAAAGCGGTATAGCTGATGGTCGAATGCCGACAAGTCTTGCTCACGGCAATACTGCAGGTAATCAACAAAGCGCTGCTGTTCACCCAGCTGGGTACGCAGCACGATGGTATTAACAAAGAACCCCACTACATCTTCAATGTCATGACGTTCGCGGTAAGCCAGCGGTGTACCAATCACGATGTCCTGTTCATCGCTAAGACGCGCCATCAACAGTGAGAAGACGGCGTGCAGACCGATAAAGTTAGACGTACTGTACTGCTGGCACAAGCGCTTGAATTTTGCCCACAGCTCATTATCAATCGCCGAGAACACCAGTTCACCGTCATTGTCGTGGGCAGCAGGGCGCGGTTTGTCGAGCGGCAAACTGTGTACTTCCGGAATACCGACCAGGCGCTCAACCCAGAACGGCTTGAACTCTGCGTGATAATCCTGAAATGCCGGTGAATTAAACCAGTTGGCATAGTCGATATAGGTTCGCTCGGTGGGAACAACAGGCATTAGCTGCTGGTTTTGGTAAGACAGGAAAGCCTGCTTGAAATCGGCGAACATGTTCTTTACCGACCAGCCATCAGAAACAATATGGTGCTGGGTCAGCATCAGGATATGCAGCTCTTCCTCCAGCTTCACCACGTCGACACGTGTCAGTTGCCCCTGATTCAGATCGAACGGACGATTTACATCATCAATAATCCACTGCAGCAAGACGTCTTCCCGCTCATTGTCCGGCAAATGAGACAAATCTTTGTGCTCCACCTTGAACGGCGTATGGGGGTCAATATGCTGCTCACCTTTACCGTACTCGTTAATCGCAAACCGCGTTCGCAAGCTGGCATGTTTTTGTGCCAATACATCAAAAGCATATTCAAGCGCCGCATAATCCAGCGGACCGGTAACACGAAAATGAACCGGCATATTGTACAAATGCGAGTTCTCTTCGTACTGCTCGATAAACCACAGTCCGCTTTGGGAATATGATAACGGCCCCGATGTTTGCCTGGTCACAGGGATCGGCTGGTCAAAGGCCTGCTGCGCTTTCAGGCAACGGACAATATCGTCTTTATTGGCTTTGATCTGCGCCACCACGTCTGGGGTCATGGCTTGTTTATTAGCCTGAGACACCAGCTGTGACTGGCTATTGAGAGTAAGTCGTACCCCTTTACGCTCAAGCGTCATGAGTAAGGTAATAATATCTGTCATGATGGATCCTACTTAAGCGTTAAGGGTGGCACCGCCGTCCACCACTATGTCTTGCATGGTGACGTGGCCGGCCAAGTCTGAGGCAAGGAAGGTCACAACATTGGCAATATCATCAGGCTGGGCAATCTTTCCTAGCGGGATACCAAGCTTGTATTGCTCGGGAAAACCGGCAATGGTGCGCTGCTCGGCATCCGCTGTGTGCCATAGCATCCGCTGCATTGGCGTATCCGTCGATCCCGGTGAGACCACATTACACCGCACCCCGTAAGGAGCCAGTTCCAGCCCGACACAATGCGACAGACTGGTTAACGCCGCCTTGGATGCGCAATACGCCGTCATTTGCTGACGCGGCACATGGGCCGCATTGGAGCTGACTGTGACTATCGAACCGGCTTGTTGCTTTTTGAACACAGGGATCAACTGCTGAAGCAGGTAAAACGGGCCCGATGCATTCACATTGATACACGCATGCCAGTCATCGACCGACAACTCCTCGGTAGCCCCGAGGCGTAATATACCGGCCACACTCACCAGCACATCCACGGTAGGATGCTGCTGTAAGAGGGTGTCAGCCGCGGCCTTGACTGCTAACGGTTCACTGATATCCAGGGTTATTGTCTCGAACGGGTAGTCAGCTTTATCGTCAAAGGCGACGTCTAGCCCAACTACCGTAGCGCCCAGATCGACAAACTTTAACGCGACCTGCAACCCGATACCTTGTGCGGCACCGGTAACCCAAACACACTTGTTATAAAACTGCATCATGCTTGCTACTGGATTCTGATTCATTACCACACCATCTCGACTTCATCTTCACTCTGTTCCTGCATCTCATCGAGATACTGGCAGAACGTACTCAATACAGGGTTATCAAAGACATCCGACACTTTCACCGTCACGCCAAATTCAGCCGCCAGGCGGTTCACAATCTGGATGGTTTGCAGTGACTGCCCGCCAAGCTCAAAGAAGTTCGCCTGAGAATGCAAACCACTGACACCCAGTATCTGTTGCCAGATTGCACTCACGCGCTGCTCTGTTTCTGTCGCCAGGCTCACCTCGTTATTGTCGTTGTCATAACTGGCTAGCAGCCCTTTACGGTCAACTTTGTTACTGACGGTTTTCGGTAAAATATCGAAGAAGCGGTAATCGGTTGGGATCATCGCCGGTGGTAAGTGCTCGCTCAGCAGTTGCTTGATGTGGATGGCGTCTAAGCTGCTGTCGGTAGTGGCAATGAATGCAATCAATCGACGGATCCCGTTCGGGTAAACAACACCCTGTACACAGGCTTCCTTCACCGCATCAAGTGCCAACAGGTGAGACTCGACCTCTGCAGGCTGAATGCGATAGCCACTGATTTTGAATTCATTGTCTATTCGGCCCAGATAGACAATCTGTCCGTCGCGGAAGGTAACGCGATCACCGGTTCGGTAGGCCCGGCACGGTGTCTCGCCAATCAGCATAGTGGTAAATGCCGGGTGCGAGAGGCCAATATAGCCTTGCGCCAGTGTCGGCCCCAGCAGAACAAGTTCACCTGTCTCCGACGGCTGGTTGGCATGGTCGAGGATCAGCGCGCTCACCCCCGGCAACGGCAGACCTATTGGCAAAGCGTTTGTATCGCTTGACTGCGAGCTAAGCTCGCTTGAGGTCGCAACAACCGTGGTTTCTGTCGGCCCATAGGTATTGAACAACGAAATAGTACGCGCCGGAATAGCCTGGGCAACTGCAGCCTGCCACTGAGCCAGTTGCTCCGGATAAACCGCCTCACCACCGATAATCACACGTTGAAGGGTACCCGGGACAGTGGCTACGCCAGCCTGTAAGCTGACCACCCATTCATTCCAGAACGCCGTTGGGAGATCCAGTACCGTAATTCCGGCCAGCTCGATCGCTTCGACAAACGCAGGCATAGATTCAAGCATCGCATCAGTTCGAAGTACCAGGGTCGCTCCCTGGGTCAAGGTAGCAAACACTTCCTCGATGCTGGCATCAAAGTTAAACGGCGCAAATTGCAGCAGGCGGTCATCAGCATTAATGCCATAGGTCGCTGCACTCGCTGCGGCAAAATGGCTTAATGCCCCGTGACTGATTTCGACGCCTTTTGGTTCGCCGGTCGAGCCCGATGTGAACATCACATATGCCACATCATCGCCAACAACCTGTTCTTCATGCAGCCCTTCACCGCGCAGGTGGCCTGCCAGCAGAACGGTCGGAATCGCCAGCGGTGCCAAGGCATGCTGGAATTCAGCTTCCGTGATCAAGGTGCGGATATCCGCTTGGGTCACGATACTTTGCTGACGCTCTAAAGGCTGCTCGGGATCCAAAGGAACATATACCGCACCGCACTGCATCACCGCCAACTGGGTCAGAATCTGCTGAATCGAGCGTGACATGGCCACCGCCACACGATCCCCGCGCTGCACACCACGCTGGGTCAAGACACAGGCAGCTTGTTTTACTTGCACCATCAACTGCTGGTACGTCACCTGCTGCAAGCCTGCCACCGTATTTTGCTCAATTGCCACGGTATTTGGCTGCATCAGGGCCTGATCATTGATTAGCTCAACCACTGGTGTCGTCGGCTGAGTTGTTTGCCCGGGTTCTTGGGTAATCGCTTCATTTTCCGTCCAGTCACCCGTAATCAATGCCGCCTTACGGGCATCCGCATACTGGCGATCCAACAGATCATCGACTTTCAGCGTCGGCTCGGCAACCCACTGAGCCAAGAGAGTCAGCAATCCGTCCTGCAAAGAGGTCAGCTGTTCAGGTGAGTAAACGGCTGGGTTCGCATCAAAATCGATATTCGGCAGGCCTTCCGTCTTACTGTGAAGCTCTATGGTAATGTCTTCTACCGGTCCGGCACTGAGGTTTAAGGTTTGCGCAGCCAGATCGCCGTAGTGCAGCGGATGGTCGAACGGCATGATATTTACCAATGTACCAAACAGACGCTGCTCGCCACCGACACGGTGCAGGTCACGGCGAAGATCTTCATAACGATAATGCTGGAAACGGCGCATCGCTTTCTTGTGCTGCGCGATTTTCCTGGCACTGGTGATAAAGTCGTCTTCAGGCTCAAAGGCCATCACCAACGGCACAATGTTCATTTGCATACTCGGCACCGTCAGGGACTTGGAGCCAAGGCGGTTCATCACCATCATGCCCAGCATGATCGCATTATCACCGGTCTGCTGCTTCAGGTGGGCACACAATGCCGCCAAAAAGGCATCAGCCCAGGTCAACTTGTTCGCTTCACAGCACTCATTCAGAGCCTGCCACACACCTGCCTCGACCTTCGATGAGGTACGGTGGAAATCAGCGGTGATCGGGGCCACTTTGTCGCTATACGACGAAGGTTGCGGGTAATCCACCAGGGTATCGAGCCAAAACTGTTTGGCTTTCTCGTATGCGCCTGATGCCACCCGTTTGGCATCCTCCGCCAGTACCGCATTAAACGAGCCGAACGGATTCTCCGACACAACCTGGCCGGCAACACGGGCGGTATAAATTTCAGCAATGCGCTGGAACATCAAGGTCGTACCAAAACCATCCAAGGCAATATGATGAACACAGTTATAGAGGTAATCGTTCGTTGCGCCTCGCAAGAGGGTAAACCGGCATGGCAGGCCAGTAGTTAAATCCAGCGGCTTGGCAATATCGACCTTAGCCCATGCTTTCACGGCTCCACGCTCGCCAACATCAGAGGCATCAAGTTCTTCAATGGTTACCGATACATCGCACTGCGCTGGCTGCATGTACGGTGTCTGCTCGTCGTCACTGACGAAATGACAATACAGACACTCGCTTTCTTTGACGGCCTGCTGAATGGCCTTTGTCAGCTGCTCGCTATCGACCTTGCCATCGAAAGCAATACACTCGGCAGTGTTAAACAGCGCTTTGTTGTCATTGAGCGTATGCCCCAGCCATAAACCATGCTGCGCAGTATTGAGCGGCTTGGCGTTGGCCGGGATCCCGGCTGCTTGAGTCCCAGTAGTTTGAGTCCCGGTTGCTTGTGATGTCATGTTTACGCCCCCAGCTTGGCTTCAATCAGCGCCCACCAGCGGTTGAGGCTCGGCTCATCAGCCAAATCAACGAAGGTCAGCTCAACACCATGCTTTCGCCACTCGGTGATCAGCGACATGATATGCACGGAATCCAAGCCATAGTCGATCAGGTTTTCGTCCGGATCGAACTCCTCTTCCTCTTCATCGATAAACGCTAACAATTGTGCCAGCAGGCCAGCTTTGGTCAAGGCTGGAGCCGTTTCGCCTGCGGCCAGAATGTCTGAGGTGCTCACCACTTTACCGCTTCGCGTCGCGACATATTTCAGGGCCATTTCATGCTCTTCCAACGAAAAGTCGGCAATCGCATCCCCGACCATGAACGGCTTGATATCACGCATAAAGGCATCCACAGCCGTCATCAGGCAACCAATGTGGCCGTAGATACCACAAATAACTAGCTGGTCTTTCCCCAGTTCCTTAAGCATGTGTTCCAGCGGCGAGCGCTGAAAGGCGGAGTAACGCCATTTGTCCAATACGGTGTCATTCTCTTTGGGCGTCAACTCAGCCACGATTTTCTGCAACTCAGGAGAACGATTGAGGCCCGGTCCCCACATATCGTTCAGCAGTGCGCGATCAGCCATGTTCTGCTCTTTGGGTTGGGCGGTATAAATCACCGGGATCCCCTGCGCTTCGCAGAACTGTTTCAATACGACGATCTGATTGAGCAAGGATTGAATGAGGCTACTGTCTTTGTCATAGAAGCTGACAAAATATTCCTGCATATCATGGATCAGGAGTGCCGCTTTTTCCGGCTCGAATTCCCAGGTCACTTTGTTGGCCGGAAACTGCTCTGCTGAAGGCATGGAATAGGAAGGCAAAGATGGAATAGCCATGGTTAAACGTCCTTTTCTTTTTTAATCGTTAGTGTTTGCTGAATGGTCTGACGTAGTTGTTTCTTGTCGACTTTCCCGACAGGGGTCATAGGCAGTTCCGAAACGAACTCGACGCGGTCGGGCAACTTGTACTCCGCAACGCCTTGCGCGCGAAGGTGCTTGCGGAGGGTGATGGCTTTCAACTTGGGATCAGCGGCTATCACAAAAGCACAGCTTTTTTCGCCCATCACGATATCGGGCATGGCCACCAAGGCCACATTGGTCACGGCATCATGTGTCAGCAGCTGATTTTCAACCTCTTCCGCTGCTATCTTTTCACCGCCTCGGTTAATCTGATCCTTGTCGCGCCCCACCACAATCAGATAACCCGTGGCAGTGCGTTTGACGATATCGCCCGAGCGGTAAAACCCGTCGGTATCGAAAGCGCTCGCATTATGGTCTGGACTGTTGAAGTAGCCGCGGAAGGTATAAGGGCCACGGGTTAACAAGGCGCCTTCTTCGCCATCTGGCACCTGGATGCCCAGCTCGTCAACGACCTTGATTTCATCGTCCTCGCTGATCGGGCGTCCCTGGGTATTGAACACATGCCAATTGTCGTCATCGAAGCGGGTGTAGTTCACCAAGCCTTCAGCCATGCCAAACACTTGCTGCAACTGACAACCTAGAATCGGCATGATTTGTTTTGCCAGCGACTCACTAAGGCGCGCACCGCCAACCTGCAGCACTTTCAGGCTATCTAGGTGGTGGTCGAAATCCTCAGCAGCCTGCAACCACAGAGTGACAGCAGGCGGCACCAAAGCCGTCATAGTGACACCATGCTGCTTAATAAGAGGAAAGCAGGTCATCGCACTCGGATCGGTCGCAAGTACCACAGTACCGCCGGCATAAAACACACCTAACGCCCCGGGAGAGCTCAGCGAGAAATTATGCGGAGCGGGTAGCGCACAGAGGTACACAGTGTCTTTGTCGAGCTGACAGATCTCGGCACTGGCCCGGACGCTGTAGTAATAGTCATTGTGAGTACGCGGGATCAGTTTCGGTGTGCCGGTACTACCACCTGATAGCTGGAAAAACGCCACCTCCGAAGCAGGTGTCGGAGTTGGTATCGATGAAGAAATCTCGGCCTGCTCAGAAGGCAAGGCTTCCAGCCACTCGCTCAACGAGGTACCGAAGGTTGTCTCACCGTCCACCAACCAATGACGAATTGTTGATATCTGCTCAGCTAACGTACTGGCAAACTGATCGTCCTGAAACAGCTGATGCCGCTCCGAGACAACCATTAATGCCGGTTGTACCTGCTCGACATACGATCGCAGCTCAAGTTGCTTATGGTTAAACAGTGCATTCACCGGTACGATGCCAACTTTCAACAAGGCGAAGTACACAATGTAGAACTCGGCGATGTTCGGTAATTGAACCACTGCTGTCTCGCCAGCACGAAAACCTTGTCTGTGAAGGCGAGAAGCCAGAATATCGGACAGGCGATCCAGCTCAGCGTAGCTAAACTGGCGCTGCTGACAAATCAATGCAGTGCGTGATGCCGAGGCCAGCTCTCTGCCGTGACGTGTTATCACATCAGTGAGAGGTAGCCCTTTCCAGTAGCCTTTTTCTATATACCGTGCTGCAAGCTCTTCGGGCCAGGGAGTAAACGCAACGCTCATGCGACCTCCTCGGAACCCAGGCCGAATGCATTGAGCATGGTTCCTAGCTTGGCTTCCGTTTCTGCCCACTCAGACTGTGGACAGGACGCATCGACAATCCCGGCACCGGCAAACAGTTTTACGGTGTTGCCAAGCACCTTGCCGCAACGAATGGTAACCGCCCATTCACCGTTGCCATGTGAATCACACCAACCCACCATGCCGGTAAACATTCCCCGCTCGTACGGTTCCAGTTCACTGATGGCGTGCTTTGACAAATCAAACGGATAACCACAGACTGCCGGAGTAGGATGCAGCAGACAGGCGAGTTGCAGCACGTTTGTCAGATCGGAGTTCAAGGTGCCGTGGATCTGGGTAGAAAGGTGCCACATGGCGGGTGTGTTGACCAGCGATGGGCCAGTCGGAACATCTAAATGAGAGCAAAGTGGTGCCAATAAGCGCTGGATTTCATCAATCACCAACTTATGCTCAAAACGATCTTTCACCGAACCCAGCAGCGCTTCGCTGACCTGCCTTTCCAACTCAGCGGTCGGCTGGCGCTTGGCCGAACCTGCCAATGGATTAGAGATAATTTCTCTTCCCTGCTGACGGATCAACAACTCAGGGCTGGCCCCCAATAGCACCGAACCATCTGCTTGCGGTATTGAGAAATGAAAGCCACCGGGATTTTGTTTTACCAGGCGTTGGAGGATATTTTTCGGCGAAACACTATTGCTGAGCTCTATATTCAGCACTCTAGATAACACCGCTTTTTCCAGGCGAGTAGTATTAAACTTATCGACTGCTTTAGTGACCGCTGATTTAAACGTGTCCTCATTAGGTTCACTATTTAATGAAAGAACATTAATACCCTCGGTGTTGATATTCTCATCAAAATTGAATAGTTCGCTGTTATTCTCTTTGATAAAACTAAACGACTCGGGAATATACAGACAAGAAGATTGAGAAACATCAAAGGGAATAGAGCCAATAATTATAGGGTTTTTCACTCCTTTCTTTTTTTCCCTATCAAAGGCTAAACGAACTTTTTCTTGGAATAAACTTTTCTTATTAGCACCATCCAATGCAGGCTGGTTTATTTTTTGACTGACTCCTGACGCAACAACTCCGTTATATTGGGAAGAGAAAAAGAAATCTTTTAAAGGTGAGAATGATGTACTGCCTGATACTAACTTCTCACTTTGCGCTTGTTGCATGACACAACTCCCTTTTTACGCAAAAGAATAGAAGACTTATTTTCTGAATAAGCTTCACATATTTGTTAGTCACATTTCAGCTCATGCCGAAATAAACATCACATAACAACCAGTTGAATAATATTTATATTTTTATCGTTATTAGAATAATCAAAATAAGAGCCAGCAAATGCTGGCTCTTGATTCTATTTCATTAAATTAAAAGTCGTAAGAAACACCAGCGTAAACGCTTCGGCTCTTAAGGATGTAATCGTAGCTGGTTGCTACATCATCACGTTCTTCATCAGTCAGGTTAGTTACACCTAGTTTCAGGTTCAGGTTCTTGATTGCCTCGTATCGAGCGCCAAGATCCACCGTGCCGTAGGCCGCTGACTTCTCATTATCACGAACGTACTGAGTACCCGTATACTGATAAGAGACATAAGTCGACAAGTCATCCATTGCCTGCCAGTCAAGCTGGATATTCGCCGTATGCGTTGGTGTCAATGTCAGATCTTTATCTGTCGTTTCGTCTTTCGCATCGGTAAACATATAGTTACCTGACAGGCTGATCGTATCTGTCACATCCAACCAAGCTTCTACTTCTGCGCCACTGACTTTAGCTTCAGCGACATTGAAATAGCTCAGTTCAGTCGCCACCCGATCCCACGTCTCCGTCTGAATCATATCTTCAATGTCATTGTTGAACAGAGTCAGTGAGCTGCCCCAGCTCTCTGTCTGATAGCTTGTTGCCAACTCGTAACTAATTGCCGTCTCGGCTTTCAGGTCTGGGTTACCTACCGTCTTACACATTCCACGACAAGACAATAGTGCATAGTCTTTACTGTACTGATACAATCCTGGTGCCTTGAACGCCTTCCCGACACCACCTTTCACAACCCAGTTCTCTGTCAGGCTATATACCGCATAGGCACGCGGACTGAATTCACCACCGTAGACTTCATGGTCATCGTAACGACCACCTAACGTAATGGCCACATCACCGATGTCGAACTCATCCTGAATATAGAGAGCTGAACGGTTGTAATCCACAGGACCATTTTCCAGTGTCAGGTTATTTTCAAGTTCGGTCATACTGTATTCAGCACCACCGGTTAGCAGGTGAGAGCCAACATAACCAGACAGCTGACCATCAATAATATGGTTAGTCTGAGTAATATCGCCCACCTTACCGTTTAGCTCGGAATCATCCTCAAGATCGGAGTTCTCATAGCTATAGCGCAGGCGTGAGTCAAAGTTTGACCAGTAACCATTGTGAATCACAGCCGCATTAATACGATCCAGCTTCTGGACGTTAGTAACCGCTCTTCCATAGTTATTCCAATCCGCATCACGATCATCCTGGCTGTAGAGCAGTTCAAGGTCGACATCCTGCTCATCATTGATCAGCCATTTCAGCGTCGAGAAGATGTTGAGCTCATCACGCTCTTCCAGTGCATCAGTATCGCGGTTGATACTCTTGTCTGTACGCCATGCATCACGCTGGCTTTGCTCAATAATGATATTGCCAAGCAATGTTTCAGGGATCAGGGAGCCACTAGCGTAAACATTAAACTTGTGGGTATCACCGCCGCTTCCTTCAGTCGGACCGTCATATTGATAACCAACAGAACCTTGAGTTTCTTCTGAAGGCTGGCGAAGGATCACGTTAACCACACCGCCCAGCGCATCGGCACCATAGAGCGAGGACATTGGGCCACGGATAACTTCGATTCGCTCAACCGCAGACATTGGGATACTCGACAGGTCAAAATCGTTACCGTAGGCGCTGGTCAGTGCATCTCGCGAGTTGATACGGCGGCCATTGATCAACAGCAAGGTATAGTCTGAGTCCAAGCCACGGATTTTGATTTCGTTACGGCCATAAGTCGTACCTGGGTTAATATTGATACCTGGCAGCTTTCTGACTGCCTCAGCGACATCGCTGACAACCAGCTTGTCCAGCTCTTCACCAGTGATATAAGACACAGACGCTGGTGCTGTTAGCTCGGGGTGTTTTGTCTGGCTTGCAGTAACCACCATGACTTCGTCAGTAACTGTCTCTGCCATCACAGCAGATGAAGAAAGAAGGCCAATAGCCAATAATGCGCGACTTAATTGAGTTAGCGCGAAACGGCTATCTCCTTGAAACTGGTACATTTACATACTCCATTACGAACAATGGCGCAAATGATAATTATTACTATTATCATCGTCAATGGTGCATTTTATTTTTTATAGGTCAAAGGGAGATATTGATCACATTTATTGTTAAAAAATCTGCTGCATATTCTGGGTTAAGCTATGAAAGAGCAGCAGAGCGTTATCGTTATATTAAAAAACAATAAGTTATAGTGATTTGTTTGAGGTGTGTATTAGGTTGCGTGCGCTGATAGTTGCTCTCGCTGAGCATACTGGGCCATCAAAACCTTAACCAACAATGGCACCAGTAACGTACATCCGATTGTGATCATCGCCAGAGTCTCAATACCAGCCAAACGTCCATCCACCCCCGATGTGAGATATACCGAGGAAACGGCACTCGCCAATCCAGCGGCAACATTGGACAAGGTCCCTTGATATAACATAAAAGCCGCCCGCTGATGAGGCTTAGGCACACGTGAGGTAATGGCTGATACTGACGCGCTCCGCGCTGAACTGGAGGCCATAAACAGAGTAAAAACAACATACAAAGGCCAAGTGCCCTGCCACAAGAACCCGACGAAGGTCACCGTAGCAACGAGCAAACTGGTTCCCCATATAGTAGGAACAATCCAGCCTCTATCTAGCAACTGACCACACAATCGCATCGCAAAAATACTGGCCACGCCACCCAGTAGATAGAGCACACTAATTTGCTCACGCGGAAACTCTAAATTGAACTGGAAAAATATCGAGAGATTGGGCACCAATAAAAAATGGCCAAACATACTTATCCCGACCATACCCAAAGCAATCATAAAGACCGGACTAGTGACCATATCCTGCATATGCCTGGCTTCCGGAGGCTGGGACAAGGACTGAGACTGGGCAGAATTAAGATGGCTAACCATACTCGGAAACCAAACATTGCATGCTAACGCCAGAGCAACGCCGAGTCCGCCAAATACAAAGAAGGTTGCCTGCCAGGATAACCGCGCCGATAGCTCTAACGAGGCTGGCACAATAATAATCGCTGCCAGAGAAAAGCCACTGGCAACAAACGCAATAGCTTTCCCTCGACTTTTTATATCAGTAATATCTATTACTGATGCCATTGTTAACCCGCTTATTGGTCCGGCAAAACACCCTGCCAGTACAAACCAAAACAGTAATTCATTTTGCGTAGTCGAGAAGCCGCAAACAATAACGATCAGAGAGCGAGTCATTAAGAAAAACAATAATGCTTTCTTTCGATCGAAACGGTCTAAATAAGGGGCAAGGAAAAAACCGATTAATGCCGAAGCAAAGGTTGCTCCACCCGCAATATAGCCGATATGCTCTGGCTTCATATTAAGGTATTTAACAAAGTCCGCTCCCAATGGCATCACCATCATAAAAGTGCCGACTGACAACATGTTAATAAGCAGAGCTAAGCGTAATACACGTGATTGAGTTGTTCGATGATCGTCCATAATATCGCGTTCTAATTAATAATTAGCACGATTGTAACGACTCCTATGCGCCAAAACAATGAATAAGAATCATTATCAACTTTGCGTGAACGCTTGTACCATCTCCTCTTCTTGCTGCAGGTGCACCGTAAAGGCACTGCCAGCCGATAAATTTGCCGTTAAGCGCTTTCTTAGCACTAGCGTCAGGTTTTCCCGCCCCATCGCAACAACTTCAGCATCCAGGAAGTCAAAATAGGCCTTTACCTGCGGGTACAAAGCCTTAAACAAGCTCTCTTTTGCCGAGAACACAGCGGTTAGCCCTTCGGCGAAACTCACATAATGGTTCATGATGAGATTATACTCGGCATCATTAATAATCGTACTCTTGACAGAGTTAGCCGTACTGTCTGACATGCGCTGCTCAATATCAATACCGATACCTTGCTCTGCTATTTCAAGCGGTTGAACAATACAAACCGCATGATTGTTGCTATGGCTGATCGATCCCGTCATTCCCTCCGGCCATAACGGAGCCCGATGTTGACCAATGCCAACCTGAGTCTCCCGTCCCCCTAAGGCAGCCAAACAACGCTTTGCCAAATATCGTCCAGCTATAAACTCGGCTTGACGCTTCGTCACCGCTCTATGCAAACTCTCCGGAAATTCTACGTCCAGTTGTTGCGCCGATTGTGCTGTAAACAACGTAGGATCAAAACGACACTGATAACCAACACCGACAAAATCGGGAATGACGACAGGCGAGATATGGGAAATAAAAGGAGTTAGCATAATAAAAGTGCTTCCATGACTTAGAAGCAGACATCATAGCAAGGGGATTGCAGAAATCGCTATAGTGTTGAATTGATGCAGGGCTTTAAATGCGAGGCGGGACTCGATGGTCCGGCATTCCGGCCCGCGAAAAAGTGCGCAGCATTTTCGTGAGCGTTAAACGAAAAAAGCCTGACGCTTTCGCATCAGGCTTAAATCAGTGGCGGAGCGGACGGGACTCGAACCCGCGCCCCCCGGCGTGACAGGCCGGTATTCTAACCAACTGAACTACCGCTCCAATTCTGTGTAAA
>NZ_JAKRFQ010000235.1 GCF_022347985.1 Photobacterium sp. OFAV2-7 | reverse complement strand
GATATCAATGCTTTGGCCGTCAACAGTAACTTTGGATGAAGCGCTTATCTCTGCATTCTTGCCTGCTTTACTAGTGATGGAGGCATCAGATTCTAACGATAGATCTTTCTTTGCATTGGCAGTTATTTGATCTTCTGACTCAAGGCTCATCGCTTCTTTGCTTTTCCAGCCCACTGTTTTTTCAGCTTCTAGGCTGGCTAACCCTGTGACAGTTTGTTTTAGATCGTTTTTGACATTGACGACGAAATCTTTTTCGGCTTGGAGAAAGATTTCTTCATTGTCTTTTTTATCTTCAAACCTGAGCTCATTGGCTGTGTCACTGCTGCCGTTAGGTGTCGTTCTCGTTTTGATTCCACTTTGGGTCGCTGTGCTGTATGGCGGTTTGTTTTTTCCGTTGTAAATTGAGCCAGAGATCACCGGACGGTCAGGATCACCGTCAATAAAACTGACCAGCACCTCGTCGCCAATACGAGGAATGAACTGTACTCCAAAGCCATTGCTGGCTGTAGGCTGGGCGACAGGGATCCAGCATGAACTATTTTCATCTTTTTCCCCGTCTTTGTCCCAATGGAAGTGCACCTTGATCCGGCCCAGTTTGTCCTGGTTGACTTCTTCTCCGCTCGGACCACTGACTTCACCGCTTTGGATACTGTGTATACGAGGCTTATCAATAAATGTTGGTCGCCAGGTTAAGCTGGTAGGAACACATTGGAAGTTATTCTGATATTCGGATTGAGAACCAGATTCATTTGCCTCAAAGATGTGCTCAGCTTGGGTGATTAGATATTCCTGATTGAACGAGGATTCGGTATGGTCAGTGAGGGTAAAGCGCAAGCCGGCCCCAAGAGACGGAATTGCTGAGCTGGCCTGAATGGTTACCTTACGGCTATCTCGGCTTTCCATTTGCTTTTTGGCGGCGTCTCTAATGTTCCCTTTGGTTGTATAGCCCTGACCAAAAAAGTACTCGCTGAGGGCGCTGTTATTAGCTTGGGTACTATTTCTCTCGCCACTGGTTAAACACTCCGCCAGTTCTTCACTATGATCGGCTAACGATAATTTACTGGTACCAAGCAGGTTTCTGTAGTGCCACTTACTGATCGAAAAGGTTTTGTCCTTTGCCTGAACAATTAATGGCACAGTGCTATTTTCAGCTTTAGCGAAGTCCTGGTTGCTATCGGCGATGACAACGGTAGGCCGTTGCCCGCTATGATCACAATGATAGTGCCAGCCCTCGGATGCAAGTAAGCGCCTAATAAACGCAAGATCGCTCTCATTGTATTGAATGCAGTAGGTATGGGTCACTCCTGCGTCGCGAGGTGAGAGCTTGAAATAGCTCTGTAAGCCGGAGTCGGACAAGATCTCATCAATAATCTGTTTTGTCGTCATGTCCTGGAAACTTCGACTGGTGGTTCGATAAGCAAAGATGGAGAGCGGATCGATGGCTTCAATACGGTAAGTATAAAGTTGTTTGCTGATGCTAAATTCAAGGTTTTCTATTGATGAGATAAGGGCAAAAAAACGCCGAGATTCTTGTCTCTGACCTTCAATACCAGGCGAGTATTGAATATCTAGAACTTTACCAAGTAGCTTTTCTGATAAATCTTCTTTTGACACGAGAGTAGCGATGAAATTTGATTTATCTGAGATAAGCTCATTTATTATTAGTTGGGTGACGATATAAGGCCCTTTGCCATCCAACTTAGCAAGAATAGGTCGTTGTTGATCATTGTAATTGGGGGCAGACATGTAATGGCTCTCTTATTGTTCTAGAAGATCCCTCAACAATTGACTTATGTTAAAGCAAATTCACTTGTGTAGGAAGTCACCCATGTGGCGATGTTGTTAATGTGATGTTGCTTATCAATGTTGTTAGCTTGTGTGGTTAAACAAGAAATAAGTGTTTATTGACGTATAAATGTCCTCAATAATACATATTTGAAATACTACTTATTTAAGTCAGTTCCATTGTACTTCTCGATATTAGCGCTAGTGCTAATACTGAATGTGTGTGATGTCAGTTGATTTAAAGTTGTGCTTTATCTGCATCTTTTATTTGCCTGATAAGCTCTACGTCATTACCAAATATGTATTCCTTGTAGGGATGTATCAAATTTGAGCCATTTTTGGCGATTGAAATCGATTTCATTTTGCTTTCTAAGGAGTATTTACTAGTTTGTAATAGCGACCAGAGTTTTCTTCTTTTATCTATATAATATGAACAGCGTATATTTATTTGTTTTTGTGAGTAATGTCTATAATTTTGTACGTAATTCTCTTGTGGTCTGATGAGGCAAGGAAATACTATTAAAAGCTATAATTAGCTGATAGCATTCAAAAATTATATGATTCAGTTGGTAAATAATAAATAACAAGAGATATCTTTCAACCATATGCATGCTCCTAACATGGTGGTGAACAGTGTGCAACATTTTTTTTGTTATTAAGTGTTTTTCTGGAATCGAAATAGCTTATTGAATTAAAAACTACTAATAATATAAGTGATGGATACTATGAAATTTACTGAGAGCCATCGTCAGAGTTTATTGTCACCATTGATGGAAGATAGTTTTTGCGGTTTGTATTTAAAATCAGACCGACAAGCATTCCGCCCACTCCGAAACGAATTCAACTTAGCGCAGACATCTTTAAGAAAGCTAACCCAGCACCCGGAATCGAGTGAACTTGACTCTTTGCTGGATGAAAACAGCAATAATTGGGATGTACTGTCGTCCAGCCTAATAAGTGTTTTTTCTTCATCATCTCGAGATATCGAGTTGGCAGGTTGGATGATGACTGCACAAACTATTATTGACCCTAGTTTGTCCGGACTTAAAGAAACGGTAGCTTGGTTACAGGAGTTAGTGACGGCTCACTGGGAATCACTCCAACCGATTTTACCAGATAACAAAATTAAATCAGAGGGAGAAGATGAACGCTCCCGTGAAGTCCACGCATTTAAAGTAAAAGCTTTTATTCAACTGGTCGGAGAGAGCGAGAATACAGGGCTCTTGTATTTACCTTTGGTGATGACGCCGTTGATTGGTGACCTTGATTATTCCCGTTACCAAAGTGAAGAGCACAAAGGTAACTTATCCAACCTTAAAAGCCAGTACCATAACCTTGCTCTGAATGAACAGGCCAGTGTTGTAGCGCTGATTGACAACCTAGTAGCAATAAAGCAGAGCTTCATAGCGATAGAGCTGAAAGTTACTGACATTTGTAAGCAGAATGGCCTGTCAGTTGTCGGTTTTCATTTTGTTATTGGCTTAATTGATAAGATTCTGCGTGCGATTGAATTTATCTCCGGGCTGACTCCAACAGTTTCTCTGGAAATCGACGGTCAATCTTTGCCTGCTGAAAAAACAGAGCAGGTTGTTCAGCTTGTACCTGAAATCACTTCGGGACATATTGATATGCAAGAATCACCTGCGGCTACGCCGACTGTTTCGATATCTTCGCTTGCCAGTCAGCAAGCTATTAGTCGTGACCAAGCTTTTCATCAATTACGAGATATCGCTGACTATTTCAAAAAGACCGAACCTCACAGCCCGGTGGCCTATTTGCTTGAGAAGGCTATACGCTGGGGGTATATGCCGCTGCCAGAATTAATGGCCGAGCTGTTATCGAATCAGCAAGAGACGATTGACCGTGTTTTCAACCTGACGGGGTTGGATGAAGACGGGGAAACCTCTCTGCCGGAAATAAAACACGTAGTGCCTCAGGCCTCCGAGTTGCCTACATCGGTGAGCAACAAAAAGCTGGAGCCAGAAGCAGAAAATAAGCCTGTTTCCCCTGTTATCGAAACAGAGAAAACGCCTAATCACGAACCACAGAAGACAGGACAGCAGTCGAAATCTAGCGGTGCTTTGCAGTGGTAGAGCGTGCTGTTGCTGCTTAATCATAAAAAAAGAGGATAGAAATTATGGCGAGCATTTATATGCGTATCGACGGTGTTCAAGTTGATGGTGGTGCAACCATTGAAGGACTGCCGGGTGAAGGATGGTTTGCACTGAGCTCATATAGCTGGGGTGCAATGCGTAACGTCGCGATGGACATTGGTAACGGTACGAATGCTGACTCAGGTATGGTTGCCATGAGCGAAGTAAATATCACCAAAGAAGTGGACGGTGCTTCTGAAGACCTATTGTCTTTCCTATTCAGTCCTGGTACGGCAGGCAAAGATGTTGAGATCGTTTTCACCAAGCCGGCACGTGATGGCTCAGGGGCTGAAATTTATTTCCAGGTGAAGCTAAATGAAGCTCGTCTTGTTTCATATAATGTGAGTGGTTCTGACGGTTCACAGCCATTTGAAAGTATTGCACTTTCTTATGTTCAGCTCGATCAGCTGCACTGGCATGAAGACAATGGCGGCAAAATGGACAAAGGTGGTCTTGTTTCTTATAACGTTCCTGGTGGCAAGATGCTTTCAGGCTCTAAGTAACCTGCTGTTGTGCGCTGCCGTCAGAGCGGCGCACAGCTCTGTTTTGTTAGGCTTCATCATTAATCAAAAGGTAGGGAAGCATGGCTCTCAATTCGCAACATAAGCGTGTTAGCAAAAACCGCGTCAGCATCACTTATGACGTCGAAACCAATGGTCAAACAGAAACAAAAGAACTGCCTTTTGTTGTGGGTGTTATTGGTGACTTCTCTGGACATAAGCCAGAAAGTGAAAAAGTCGATCTGGAAGAGCGTGAATTTACCGGTGTTGATAAAGATAATTTTGACACTGTGATGGAACAGATCAACCCAAGTCTGTCCTATAAAGTCGACAACAAACTGGCAGACGATAATAGCCAGTTTGAAGTAAACCTGAATTTTAAATCCATGAAGGATTTTCATCCCGAGCACTTGGTTGAGAACATCGACCCGTTAAAGCAGCTGGTTGAGACGCGAAACCAGTTGAAAGTGTTACTGAGCAAAGCCGATCGTTCTCGTGATCTGGAGCGACTGCTAAAAGAGTTGCTGCAAAGTACGGATGCTATTCAGCATCTTGCCGGTGAACTAGGTGTTGAAAAAGGGGAGGCTGAATAATGTCGACAGAACAACAAAGTGTAGCTCAGCAAGCTGAAACTACTGGTGTAGAAGCCAGTTTCCTTGATCGTGCAATTTCCGCCACGACACAAACTCCAGTCGATACCACCAAAGAGTTGCTCTCTGTATTGACATCGCAGGCGCTTGAAGGGACGGTTACGTGGGACAAAAACCTTACCTTGACGATAGAGAAAGCTATCGCAGCCTTAGATGTAAAAATCTCCGATCAGCTATCGACTGTGATGAAAGATGAGGCTTTCCAAAAGCTGGAAGGTACTTGGCTAGGCCTGCAAAAGCTGGTTAAAAACAGTGATCTGGGCCCAGACCTAAAGATCAAGCTGGCAGACTACACCAAAGAAGAGCTACTCGAGCAATTTGAAGATGCCCCAGCTATTGATCGTAGCCGTTTATTTACCACAATCTACCAGGAAGAGTACGGCACGGCCGGTGGTCAGCCATACGGTGTATTGCTAGGTGATTACGAGTTTGGTTATGGGGATGAAGATGTCGCCTTGCTCCGCTACATGGGAGAAGTCGCAGCAGCTTCGCATGCTCCGTTTATTGCGGCAGCCAATGCCAGCATGTTTGATTTTGAGTCATTCGAGACTTTCAACGAAGGCAAGCCAGTAGCTGCCGGCTTTGACTCACCAGCCTATGCTAGCTGGAATGCGTTCCGTGAAAGTGATGATTCACGTTATGTTGCCCTTACGTTGCCGAAAACGATAGCACGCCTGCCTTACGGCCAAAGTACTGTGCCTGTTAGCTCTTTCCAGTACGAAGAGTTTGCCACTGATGCAAACGGCAAGGCAGTACCTCAGTCTCAAGATGACTTTGTCTGGAGCAATGCTGCATATGAATTTGGCCTGCTACTGACTCAAGCCTATAGCCAGTATGGCTGGTGTACCGCAATCCGTGGTGCGGACAATGGCGGTAAAGTTGAAGACCTGCCTAATTTCACATATTACTCAGCGGCCGGTGACCTGCAGCAGCAGTGCCCGTCAGAAGTTAACCTGACCGACGAGCGCGAAAAAGAGCTGAGTGACCTCGGCTTCTTGCCTTTGGTGCACTACAAGAACACCAACTATGCAGCCTTTATGGGAGCTCAGACCGTACATAAGCCAAAAACTTATGTCGATCCTGATGCAACGGCAAATGCGGCGATTTCTGCCCGTCTTCCGTATGCCATGGCGAGCAGCCGTATCGCTCAATACCTTAAAGTGATGGGTCGCGAGCGCATCGGTTCGAACGTTGATGCCAACG
>NZ_JAKRFQ010000234.1 GCF_022347985.1 Photobacterium sp. OFAV2-7 | reverse complement strand
TGCAACACTCATCTTGCAAAAAGCCCACCACACCATCGAGCATGTCATATTGGGGGATGCAGTAAAGAGTTCTGCCGTCTCGTTGTTGCTCTATCAGCCCGGCCGAAACCAGCCCTGAAATATGGTGTGATAATGTTGAGCCCGGAATATCCAGCTCTTCTTGCAACTTACCGACAGGCAGACCGTTATAGCCTGATTTCACTAAATGCTTATATACCCGTAAACGCGTCGGGTGGCCTAGCTCTTTCAAAGCCTTGGCAACAATCTCTAATTCCATATTCATTTCCGTCAGATTTTATATTTCGATATTATCAGAAATAACAAAGCAGCCCTAGTGTTTGTCTCAATAGGCCATGAAGCAAAAAAGCGAGCCCGACTTAACATCGGACTCGCCTTCTATTGCTTTACTTTCGACACTTCAACCCAAGGTTAACTCAGGTCAGTATGTCATCTGTTAAACGCAAGGTTAGGCCATCGCTGCACCGGCAAATAGCGTTACCACAGTCACCGCCAGTACCATAATCACAAACGGCATTACCCATTTCAGGAAGCGCTCATACGGGATCTTGGCCAGAGCCAAACCGGCAACCAAGTGTCCAGCTGTTGGTGCGAAGATATTGATCCAGCCACTAGCAGACTGGTAAGCCGTAATGATCAAGTCACGACCGATACCCGAGAAGTCAGCCAGCGGTGCCATCAGCGGCATTGAAACCGTCGCCAGACCAGAGGTTGAAGGAATAAAGAAGCTCAATACGATGTGTACAAAATATGTCACGACAACAAACACACCCGATGACAAACCGGTTACCACACCTTCTGCCCAGTTGAGAATAGTGTCGATGATCACGCCGTTATCCATCACCACATAAATACCACGGGCAACAGCAACCACCAGTGCTACGCCGATCAGGTCTTTGGCCCCTTCAAGGAAGGTTTTGATAAAGTCACCTTCAGACATCCGGTTAATCAGGGCAATCAAGATGGCTGATGCCAAGAACAACGTCGACAGTTCATCGAACCACCACCACAGGGTCGGAATAGCGGTAATGCCCATGTCTTCCCAAGGGATCACGCCGTAAATCATGACCAAGAAGGCACCGAAGAACACGCCCATTGTCAGCTTCTGCTTGGTGGTAAACTCACCGGTATCTTCTTTAACGTGAGAAAACTCATCGTTAAACTCAATATCGGCCAGCACTGAATGGGATTTGTCTGCCTTGACCTTAGAGGCGTAGCGCATCACAAACCAGGATGCCAACGCAATCAGGATGATCAGCTGGATCACACGTAAGCCAATACCTTCACCAATCGGCAGGCCGGCAAACCCCGAGGCAATACCAGTAGCGAATGGGTTAACCGTCGAGGCCAGTACGCCCACACCCGAGCCAAGCAGAATGATCCCTGCCGCAACCATACGGTCGTAACCGGCAGCCGCCATTACCGGCAAGATCACCGCCCAGAAAGCCACGGTCTCTTCCGCCATGCCGTAAGTCGATCCACCGAGTGCGAACAAGCTGATCAATACCGGGATCATCATCTGCTCGCGACCATGGAACTTACGTACAATCGCCGCTACACCGGAGTCCATAGCGCCGGTTCGCATGGTAACGGCCAGGAAGCCACCAATCACCAATACAAACAGTGCAACATCCACAGCCTTATGGAAGCCCTTGATCGGTGCCATCAGCACGTCAATAAAGCCCTGCGGTGAAGGTTCCAGCTCTTGGTAGGAACCCGGGATAGGTAACAGTCGCTCACCACCGTCATAGTCGAGCACTTCAGCCGCCGGGATCACCTGATCGGTGCCATTGACTATATAGTCATACTTACCTGCCGGCATTATCCAGGTCAGTAATGCCACCAGAGCAATAATTATAAAGAGAATGGTGTAAACCGTTGGCATTTTGAAGGATTTCTTCGCTTTGCCAGCCTCTGTTGCTGTTGTCATAGCTCTACTCCCTGCAATTGATAAATCGCATTTGCATACACGTTCATCGCTTTAAGCATGTCATCAATAATGAGGTACTCGTTGGGCATGTGCTCAACTTTGTCGCGACCGGGAAAAATTGCCCCGTAAGCCACACAGTTAGGGATAGCACGTGCATAGGTTGCTCCCCCAGAGGTCATAGGCTGGCTTTCCAGATCACCGCTTACTTCCTGATAGGCTGCCATCAAGGTCTGGATAACCGGGCTTTCAGCCGGCATATACAAAGATGGCAACACATCAAACTCTTCATATTGAAGATCATACTGCTCGCTGACAGCCATCATGTCGCTGTCAAAATTCTCTTTGCTAAAGGTCACCGGTACCCGGATATCAATACCGAGCTTGCTATGTAGAGAATCAATACATAGCTGAGCCACATTGAAGGTCAACCGACCGCTCACATCTTCTACCGGTCCAAAAATCTCTTTGGCATTGGCATCCTGGCCAACCTGCTCGGCCACAAAGCGTATCGCAGGATGCGTAACACCAAGCTCGCTCAGTGCCATACACAGACGGGCTATGGCATTAACCCCTTTGATATCGGCTGCCGCGGAGTGCGCTGCTTTACCAAATACGGTTACCTCGGCATCTTCGGCCGTAAAGTCAAAGCCCAACTCATCAAGCTTGCTTGCCAGTTCTTCCCAGAGCGGTCCTTCATATTTCGCCAGTTCAGGAACGGCATTCAGGGCACCGCCACAATCAAGCTGCAACAATTCATCGCCCGGGCCATGCAACCAGGACTGGATCAGCATTTTTTCCGCATGGATTAACGGGAACGCAGAATCAGGAGTAAAGCCGCACTGCGGCACTTCTTCTTTTTCGAGGTAGCGGTCGATACAGCGCCACAAGGTTTCTTCATCGGTACCAAAAATAAACCGAATTCGTTTGTTTAATTTAGCGCCGCTATCAATCAGTGCCTTCACGGCAAATATGGCAGCTAAAGTTGGACCTTTATCATCCTGAGTCCCACGGCCATAAAGCCTGCCATCACGAATTTCCGGTTCAAACGGGGCTGAATCCCAGGCTGATAATTCACCGGTAGGCACGACATCCAAATGCCCCAGTACACCAATCATTTGCTCACCGTCGCCTATTTCAGCGTAACCGTAATAGCCTTTATGGTCTTTATAAATGGCGAACCCCAGCTCATGACAAAGGTTCAGGGTTTCCGTCAGGCAATCATCGATAGGCTGACCAAACGGCGTACCGCTATCGTCATCCTGGCAAACACTGGGAATGGCAACTAAACGCTTCACTGCGGCAATATAGTCATCACGCATCGCGTTTATAGTTGATGCTATTGTTGCTTTCATCGTATCCCTCATTTTCTCATCTATTTTAGTCTGAATACTTTTGAAATATTGGACTAAAGTAATGAATAATTATTAGTTATCAGAGAAAGTATTTGAGATTACCCCCTCTGACCAATTCATTCTGCTACAGAGAGCAAGAGATAACTGTGATTACTTTCACTTGGTGCTGTTTCAATATGGGACGACGGTCAAAAAGTCAGCATTAACTTACAACACTGATGAGTTTTCTCTCAAAAAGAGTAAAATAGTGCCTGCACGACATCTATATATGCCGTTCCGGAACACATGTAACAGACTTGCTAGGCCATGGGGAATAACACGTAACCAAAAGAACTGGGCTGGCATACCGAGATGACCAGCAGGCAAATTCTTATATTTCGTAATGAGCTTTATTGGTTATTTCAGCTAAACCATTATTAATTACCGCAATATAAGAAAGTATATATTGGAATATTAATTGTTATTTCAAATAATGACGATTAAATATTTTATTATTCATGACGACCTATTTACAGACAAACATAATAAACCTATTAAGTTAACCTCACTGAATATATAATAAATGACAACTCGGTTGCTTTCTCCGATCTTATATCAATATGCAACGATAATTCTAATTACTATCACTGGTTTCATTTTCATATGAAGCCACTTTTCGACGTTGATTAAACATGCTAAATACAATTAAAAACCTTCCTTTGCGGATACTGCTTTCGTTATCGTCAGCCTTTGCCGTTCTATGTTTTATTATTACTATCATTATTAGTCAAAATCTTTTATCAGAAGTTGAGGCAAACACAAATAAAGTCAACGACTTTATTGCTTTTAACAGCACGATGAAAGAATTTCAGGACTTACAAGATGTCAGCCGCATGAAGTCAATTTATGCGCTAGGGTTTTATGACCGTCTTGATGAAATGGTACAAGTCAACAATGACAACCTGGCCAAGGTACAGCGCAGCTACAACACCCTGATGCAATCTGACAACCGCGCCCTCACCCACCAGGCGAAGCTGTCGCTGGATAACTTTGTCAGCAACTACAAATTATATGTCCAGGCATCCGAACAACTCAGAGCCCAGCGCCAGAACATCATCAAACTATATGATGCGACCAGTTGGATCACCACGGATATTACCGCCGCGGATGCACTGATCGCCAAAAATAGAAGCATGGAAGACGTTGATCGTTGGACAATGAACCTCTCCGATATATCGGATACTGCCGGCTTGATGCTTTACCATGTTGCTGTCGGGGTAAAAGGACAAAGTCAGCAAGATACTCAGACAACATTAGAATATACAAAAAAGCTCAATGCGTACCTGGATGAATTTAAGCACTGGCCAGAAGCACAAACAGTCATCAAAAATGCCCAGCTTTGGGAACACCAGTTATTGGAAATTATCCAGTTGCAGAAGGACAAGAAGGCAACGACCAATCGTATGATTGAGCTGGGTAATAACAACACCCAGATCATTACCGGCCTGGCAACGGCCTCGCTGCAAAAAACAGAAGAGTTATCGGACAAAACCACTGAGTTATTAGCCTCGGTGACAACCAGCCAGTTAACCGCAACGGCCATTGCTACCGTATTAGCCCTGACGATCAGTATCATCTTATCCAACGCGATTAGCAGCGTTATGGGATCACTGTATCTTGCCGTCAAGGCACTGGCAGAAGGCAACCTCAACGTCCAGACAAACATCAAGGGAAAAAATGAAATTGGCCTACTAGGTGCCAGCCTTGATGATGCCATTTCTCAGCTTGCCGCTACCATTCGCTCGCTGCGCGGTGTTAGTGACGAAGTCGCGACCTCCTCGACAGAGCTTGCTGCAGTCATGACCCAAAGCGAAGTCAACGGCCGTGAGCAGCAACAGCAGGTGGAGCAAATTGCTGCCGCGGTTACTGAGCTCTCTGCCGCCGCCACCCAAGTAGACGGTTATGCCAAGACCGCCGACGAAAGTGCCCAGCAGGCTTTGGCGATGGGCGCCGAAAGTACCGAAATTGCCCAGCACTCCCGTCAGCTCACCGAGGATTTAGCCACACAACTTGATGAAACGTCGACCCAGGTTATCGATCTCAACGAACAGAGCATCAAGATCAGCGAGGTCATCACAGTTATCGACTCAATTTCGGAGCAAACCAATCTGCTGGCGCTTAACGCAGCAATCGAAGCCGCCCGTGCTGGCGAAAGCGGTCGCGGCTTTGCCGTGGTTGCCGACGAAGTCAGGGTGCTTGCCGCCAAAACCCAGGACTCAACCCAGCAGGTCCAAACTATTATCGAACAGCTTCAGCACAAGTCCTCAGCCGTTGTCGACGCCGTCAACAACAGCTTGAACAAGGTCAGAACCAATAGCGAAATCGCAGAACAAACCAGCAACCAGATTGAATCCATTACCCAGGCGCTCGAGCATATCAGTCAGGTCAACGGCGATGTTACCGCATCGGTTGACGAGCAGAGCCGGGCAATTGACGATATTACCCGCAATATCACCACGATTAATGACATTATCAGCCAGAACGTGGCCGGTATTAGCCAGACAGCAGAGGCCAGCAGCCACTTGTCGCAGCTGGCTGAGGATCAGAAAAACCAGCTGGGTGAGTTCCAAATCACCCAGCGATAAAGGGTTGCCAGTGACATCGCACAACACTGTTAACCACTAACAAAGCAAATAATCAGTAATTTTATTACAAAATTGCAACTCTGACGCCAAAAAAGCCAGCAACTCAATTGCTGGCTTTTTTTTATGACTATTTTTACCGCCAGAGCGCCCTGCTTAAAAAACACACGCATCCCTGCCACTTTTGGTGTAGACTCACCTGTAGAACGTAGATTGCTCGCCACAAGAATTAAAATCATTAAAAAACAAATGATTATAAGCCATAACGGTATTTGAGACCTCGTTCACAGTTTTACTTTAGTTATATAATCTCTTTCATTTTTCATAACAAATGCACTTCTCGCTCAATTTTTTTTGGTTTTTTTCCTACATTTTTTTAAGCGT
>NZ_JAKRFQ010000233.1 GCF_022347985.1 Photobacterium sp. OFAV2-7 | reverse complement strand
GCCAGTGCCAGTTACTGTTGGATCACTCAGGCTGATAGAAGCGCTTCAACTCATGCATGACCTGCATCAGGGTTGAAAGCTTTGGCTTTCCGCCGCTTTTCAGCTTGTAGTCCTGATCATAAACCCGGTAGTTACCGTGTTTATCCACAACTGTCGTCGTGTTTTTCTGCAGTACGACAATGTCTCGGCCACTCCCAGCCAGTACCCAGCGGCGCTTGGGGCTAGTCTCGAACAAACTGACACCGCTGCTGTAGTCCATTACCGGCGTGGTTGTTGCCAATAATGACTCCATAAGGGTCGGTACAAGATCCAAATGGCTGGTTGCGCGCGAAGTCTGGGTCGGAACAGTTCCCGGCCAGTGCATAATAAACGGTACTTTTAGTTGGTAGCGACTGTAGTTGGTTTCTGCGCCCCAGCTATTGGTGCCGGTTTCATTAAATTCGTTGCCGTGGTTCGATGTAATGACAACCACGGTATTGTCCAGCATATTGTTGGCAACGAGTTGATCAAACACATCAATAAGCAGCTCATCAACATAATAGGCCGCATTTCGGTAGCTGTTCTTCAGCAATTGAGTCGTATCGACATTGGCAGGGTTCGAGTCGGAACTGCTCAGAGACGGTTCAAACTGCGGGGCAAAGTCGCCACCTTCCTCGAAATTCTCGATAGATGCCAGTTCAATATAACTGAACCACGGTGAGTCGCTGGATTGGGTGTCTAGCCAGTCCTTCCAGTCCGCGATAGCTTTCGTGTCACTATTGGTATCGGTGTTGTCCGCTATTTCAGCCAACTTGCGGCTGGAAAAAATCGCTTCCGAGTAGATCGATGTCTCGAACCCGCTACCACTGAACAAGCCAAACTGGTAACCGCGCCTTTTAAGCGTATCGAGTAATACCGGTGACGAGTTCGCAGAGCGAACACTGTTGATATAGCCGGCCGGTAACCCGTAGAAGAGGCCGAAGACCCCCCCGGCATTTTCGTTACTGGCACTATAGTGGTTGCTGTAGTTCAGGTTTTGCTGGGCAAAGGCCGTGAGATACGGCATGGTCTCTGTGTTGACCATATCGCTACGCAGACTATCAATCATTACGATCAGCACATTCTGACCTGTACCCTGATCGTTGAATGTCAGCTTATTCATCGGGTAGCGGATATGTTCGCTTTCGGCAATGCCCTGGGCATCAAGGCGTTTGGCATATTCCTGTTTATCCAGCCAGCCATGCTTTTCCATGAAGGTCTTGGCAGTCATCGGATAGGACAGCGGGAAGTTGGAGCGCTGCACGGTCACCGGGCGGTATAGATTCGCATCTGCCCAGATATAGATCAGGTGGCTGCTCAGGAAACAGAAACCGAAAATAACAGCGATAGGTATGCCGACATGTTTGCGAGTCAGTTTCCTGAGCTTGCGCCACAACCATTCCGACAGAATTAACTGCATAAGGAATATCGCAGGGACAGCAACAAATAGATATTGCCAGCGGGCGTTAAGATCTGTTTTCTCACCGCTTAACAGCAAGTCCCATACTAGTGGACTCAGGTGCAAATCCAGAGACTCATAGGCATGGGTGTCCAGAAGCAATCCTGTCAGGCCAATGGTGCCGACCAACACCGCAAACAGCCGCATCAGGCGCTGTGAGGGGATCAGAAAGCTGGCAGGAAAGAGAACCAGAATATAAAAGCCAAATACAAGAAACCCGAAGTGTCCGACCCAACTTAATCCAAGATAAAGTTGGCCCAGGATGGTTTCGGGCCATTCAGAATGGGCAATATAACGGGTGCCAAGTAGCATGGCAGCGATGATATTGAAAAAACTGAACCAGTGTCCCCAGCTAATCAGCTGTGAGACTTTGTCTTTATAATTGTTACCGCTGGTGACCATAGATGTCAGTAATTCCCAGTCATAGTTGCGACGCCAACAAACAAATTAATCTTCCTTAATCGAGGAGAGCAGAGCTTGAGAGAATTTTTCTGCGATTGCTTTCCTTTGCGATGCTGGAACGTCGGCATTGATCACGTTGGTAGCGATGTTACCTACGATCATCAGTGCTAGTTCCGCAGAAGCATCATGCTTCTCTAGTACATCGAACACGTCATCAATGATTTGTTCAACTTTTTTATTGGTGTATTTTGAAGTAATTGGCATAGGAAGTCTTGTTTAATGTTAAAGAAAGCGACTTATAATAACCTACACTTTAGATTAACTGAAACTTTTCCATTATGAGTCTTACGCTTTCGAACGTCATCCTGCACCAACTGACAAAAAATGATCAGGATGAACTTGAAGTTCATCTTAGAAAACAAACGCTTGAAAATAGCCAATCGACAGAGGATCTGGTTGCCGAACTACACCGGGTCTACAGCAGCAAAGGCGCGAAAGGCTTTGCCCACTTCGCAGAAGATAGTGAGTTCAGTCACTGGCTGAAGCAAATTCGCTCTGGGGAATTAGATTTCCTGACATTTTCTAACCAATCGGCAAAAAAACTGCAGACCGAGCTGGCTAAATATCCGTTTGCCGATGCCGGCACTCTGGTTATGGCCGAGTACCAGTCTCTGGCAACCGACTATCTGTTTATCGGTTTGCTGCCGACCTGTCACAGTATGAAGGTGACCGAGCAACTTGATATCAGTGCGACTGACTATCTTGATGTTGGCAAAATGGACATTGTTGCGCGCATCGATCTCTCGTCCTGGGAAACAGACAGTGAGTCAAACCGTTACCTGACCTTCATTAAAGGGCGTGTCGGTCGTAAAATTGCCGACTTTTTCCTTGATTTTCTTCAGGCAGAAGTTGGGCTGGACGTGAAGGAACAAAACCAGGTGCTGATGCAGGCGGTTGAGGACTACTGTGCTGACTCGCGTTTGGAAAAGGAAGAGAAGCAGCAATACCGCAAGCAAGTTTACGATTACTGCAATGGTCAGTTGCAGGCTGGCGATGAAGTGACGGTGAAGGAACTGGCGGGAGAGCTGCCGACTACCGAGGACGGCACTGATTTCTATCAGTTTGCTGCCAACCAGGGGTACGAGCTGGAAGAGAGCTTTCCGGCCGATCGTACCGCCATGCGCAAACTGACTAAATTTGTTGGTTCAGGCGGCGGGGTGTCGATTAACTTTGACAGCATGCTACTGGGCGAGCGCATTTTTTATGATGCCGATACCGATACGCTGACAATTAAGGGAACCCCACCGAATCTGAAGGATCAGCTGCAGCGACGTCTAAACACTGATAGCTAAATTAAGCTGACTACCAGACAGCCACCTTATCTATGAAGAAGGTGGCTTTTTTGTATTTCAGATACCGATATGCCATTGCGAGCATAATGTCTGATGGAATATGGTTAAGATGTTGGCTAAGCTAAATGTTAGTGTTGCTAGGCTATGATGACTTGGTTTTTATATAGTGTGTAAAGTTAGTTAGCGTTGGAGAGAGGTGTACCAACAGGATCTTGAAATACCGTAGATAGGGGTGAGTATGAAAACAGAAGAAAAGCCTGTATCAGAGTTTGTTGTTTCACCTGTAATGCCAGAGCGATGTCAGCAGGCTGAAGAGCAGGGCAGAGACTCGTCACCTATTATTCTCGTGTTGGGTTTATTGTTATTGTTGGTCGGAACGGGCGTTATTGCCTATCTTTCTGTGCTATCGGCATCGACCCTGAGTTTCATCAGTTCTACCTCACAGTTGCAGAATGAGGCTGAGCAGTTGCGGTGGCAAGTGATTACTGTACCTGCCGATTCATTACGGCCCGTTTCAGAACAGCAAAGTGAACTGACAGCACCGTTTCGTAGTCGGTTGATCGAGTGGCAGCAGGGCGATATTCCGGCATCAGTTCAAGCCAAGATCACCCCATTGGTTAAGCAGGGCGAACAGTTTGCCGATCAGGCCGAATATGCCTGGTTGACGCGGCATTATGTTTTTGACAAGGAGACTCTTCTAGCTAAAGGTCAGGTTGCCGCAGACCTGACGGCGATCGAAAGCGTCGACATGAACCCTTTCCTAGCTTCCCTTCATCAGTTGCAATCTGCTTTGCTCCAATCTGAGACAACCCTGACCTGGTTGAGCTTGTTGTTGGCCGTTCTGGTAGCGCTCGTGGGTATTGGTGGGGTGAGTTATGGTGTTGTCGGTCGACGCAGGAACATGCAGGCCGTGCCGATCACGGAGGCGACATCAGCATTGTTGGTACCGGAGCATGATACAAGAGGAGACTGCGATGTTAAGGGCCAGGGTGTGACTGCCGAGGACCCAGAGCACGCCAGCAAGGCTTCAGCCAAGCCATCACCTATTGAAGAGCAAAAAAGCCGTATTGCGGAGTCTGTACTTGATACGGAGCAGATGCTCGACAGCATGGATGGTGACAGGGAGTCTGTGGTGATGCTGCTGGAGATTTTCCTCAAGGAGCATATTGATGATGCCAAGCGGCTATCTGCTAGTTTGGAACGCGATCAGTGTGACGAGGTCAGTTTAATTTCGCATAGCCTGAAAAGTGTCGCCAGCAGTTTTGGTGCCGGTCGGCTGCGCCAGCGTGCTGAATATATCGAGCATTGTTGTAAACAGGGTATTGCAGTTCACGCCGAAGATATTGAGCTATTAGACGAGGCGCTTAAAGAGCTGAAAGCCGCTATTTTGGCGTACCTTGCCGAGGAAGCTGAACGTGAACAAGATGCTGTTGTGGTTGTTGAAGAGGTGACGAGTGCTGAAAAGATTGGGGTTGTTGCGCCTGAAGTGATTCAGGATGCCGAGATTCAGCCCGTTGAGAGCAGACACTCTGAGACCAGATTTTCTGATACTAAGCCTGCAGAGAGCTATAGTGCGGACAGTGAGAGCCTGGAGGCAAAAGCTCAACAGCCCAGACCTCAGAGAGAGGGGGAGCAGCTAGACGTGCTGAATGTGGCGTATGTGATGGAGTCTATGGATGACGATGCAGAATCAGTCAAAATGTTGTTTGAGATATTTATCGAGGAACATGCTCTTGATGCCAAAAAGCTACAGCAGATGGTCTATCAGCGTGCGCCCGATGAAATAGATGAGGCTGCTCTGAGGTTGGTTCACAGTCTAAAAGGGGTCGCAAGCAGTTTGGGCGCTGAGTCCCTAAAGCGGCAGGCGGAGATCATCGAGAAGCATTTCAAAAAGCAGCAAGTGGTTGCTGATGCTGAATACAGGAAGCTCGAGAAAGTCCTGAACGATACCGTTGTTGCCGTTACCCATTATTTGACTCAGAACGCAGCGGTAGTTGCCTAGGCTCTTGCTGGGAAAAATGAGATCAAGATGGGTGAATTTGGTGTTTTTTGACTCAAAAATGTGAGGGCTGATGTATTTATTGCAGAATAACAGCTTTCTAGTTTGAGCTTGGTTAGATGTTTATACTGTAGGTATGGCTGATTTGGCGGAATCATTCAATCGATAGGCAAAATTGATCTTTATCAAAGGGCGTTTTTGGTTGCGGTGGATAATACCGCCCCTATGATAGTTCAAACGAAACATTCAGTTCGTAAGCAGCGTGAACTGGACACAGCAAAAGCGATGATTCGCCTATATTGTAAAACGCTGCACCGTGGGGCGATTATTTGCCCTGAATGTGAAGGGCTTATTGAATATGTTGAAACGCGGGTTGCCAGCTGCCGCCTGGGAGAAGATAAGCCTAACTGTCTGCAATGCAAGAGTCAGTGTTACCACCCGGCCAAGCGACTGCATTTTTCTCATGTGCTGCGTTGGTCTTCGCCAAAATTCGCCTGGCGGCGTCCGTTGCAGGCGCTCAAGTTTAAACTCGACAGTTTTCGCTCTGTAGGCACGGTTGACGCGCAGTCAATGTCGACAAGATAACAGCTTCGAGATAAATCACACAGAAGTGTTCAATACATTTTGGCTATATACGACAAAGGCTGCATCATGCAGCCTTTGTTTGTTATGCGCCGGAATTACGGCGGGGGCTTGTTAGGACGTTAAGCTGACAGGCCCAGCGTATTTAGCCAAGTGGCGATACGGTCATCGGTAAGCTCCGGCTGGCGGTCTTCGTCTAGGGCCAGACCAACAAACTTATCATCTTTAACCGCACGCGAGTCATTAAACTCATAGCCGTCTGTCGGCCACTGACCGATAAGCTCGCCACCGGCCTCAACAATCAGATCTGCCAGATCGCCCATTGCGTCCTGGAAGCTGTCCGGGTAATCCACCTGATCACCCAGGCCAAATAGTGCGATTTTCTTACCGCTTAGATCGGCATCTTCTAGCTCTGGTACAAAACAATCCCAGTCCGGTTGCATCTCGCCGTAGTTGGCTGTTGGCGTACCGAGGATCAGCAAATCATAGTCGTCAAAC
>NZ_JAKRFQ010000232.1 GCF_022347985.1 Photobacterium sp. OFAV2-7 | reverse complement strand
AACCACCACACGCGAGAACGCGCGGGATATCAAGGTACGCCTGAATGTTCTTCTCGTTAATACCGCCAGTCGGCATAAAGCACACATCCTGATAGGGCCCAAGCATGGCCTTCAACATAGGGATCCCGCCCGAGGCTTCTGCCGGGAAGAACTTCAGAGTTCTCAGACCCATCTCCATGGCTTGCTCGACCAGGTAGGGGCTGTTTACGCCAGGGATAATGTCAATACCGATCTCTTGGCAGGCTTTGACAGTCTTTGGGTTGAAGGCAGGGGTGACAACGAAGCTTGCACCGGCTTCTTTGGCCTCGATGGCTTGCTCGGGAGTCAGTACCGTTCCCGCACCAATTAACATCTCCGGGAAGTGCTTGCGTGCCGCGCGGATGGCATCAGCTGCCGCTGTAGTACGGAACGTGATTTCGGCGACTGGCAGGCCGTTGTCACAGAGTACTTTTCCCAGTTGGATCATTTGCTCCACGGTGTCGACCACGACAACTGGAATCACTTTATATTGTTGTAGCTGTTCGTCTAATGTCATCTTATTTCACCAAGTGTTCAGTGTGTTCTTTAGGAATAATCGCGCCGCGATGCTGGATAACGATGCTTGCCAATGCGTTACCACGTTGGCAGCATTCAACCAGAGTCAGGCCGGATATATAGCCAGACAGGAAGCCGCCGTTGAATGAGTCTCCGGCCGAGGTGGTATCCACCACCGTCTTAACCTCTTCGGTGGCAACATGGATGGGCTTCGTGATTTCTCTTCCTCCGATCAGGCAGCCGTTGGCTCCGAGCTTGACGATCACCTCCTTAACACCGTGCTGCTCCACAAGGCGGGCGACTGTCTCGTATGGGCTGGCATCTCCCCAGATATGCGCTTCATCATCAAATGTGACGAGGGCGAGATCGGTGGTATCGTACATACGGGCGTAGTTGCTTCGTACTTTGTCGATAACTTTTACCTTGTCCTTATCCTTGTCTTTGTCCCAGAGCACTGGTCGGTAGTTGCTATCGAAGGCGATGGCGATCCCGGCCTGCCTGAAACGGCGGATGGTACTCAACATGGTGTCCCGATCACTATCGTCCAGGATCGCCAAGCTAATGCCGCTAAGAAACACCAGGTTAGCCTGCTGGATGATGGTCTCTTTGACTTGCTCGAACTCCGGGTGCTTCACCATATGGCTGGCTGGCGTGTTTGTCCGCCAGTACATAAAGGTACGCTCGCCCTTTTCATCGAGTTGGATTAGATAGGCGCCGACTGTGCGGGCTGGGTCAGTGAGTACCAATGAGGTATCGATGCCTTCGGCTTCCCAGCGTGCCTGCATTCCTTTGCTGAGGGGATCGGCACCAAGCGCCGTGACATACGATACCTGTGTACTGCCAGAGAGACATCGAGAGGCGTATACCGCGGCATTAAGCGTATCACCACCGAATGTCTGCTGCATTTCGCCGAATGGCCTGCCGTTTAGCTCAACCATGCATTCGCCAATAATCGCGATTCTGTTCATTGGGTTCCACTCAAAAAAATCCCCAACACCAAGCGGCGGTGTTGGGGCTGTTCCCTGTAAGCCAGCTTACTTCAGGCTCCACTTTGCAACTATTTCTTCAGCGCGATTCAGGATCTCCGAGCTTGGGGAAGAGTGGACGAACGCGGCGTTGGCACGGGCTTGCTCAACAGTATGGGCCCCCGCGATAACCGGCCCCACTTCGTCTTGGGCAACCAGCCAGTGAATGGCAAGGTGCGCCAGAGGAATTTGGGCTTCGTCTGCCAGCCCTTTAAGCTCTTCGACACAGTTGAAGTAGGGTTCGAATGCTTCTCCGTTGAGTTTGGGGTTGTTGCGGCGGTCGTCGTTTTCGTCCCAGTTCCCCGAGCGCTTTAACGCCCCTGTCAACAGGCCTTGCATCAATGGCGAGTAGGGCAGGTACTTCATATCATTCTCTTTACAGAACGGTAGCGCTTCGTCACGGGCACGATACTGCAAAGGAATGTTATGGTAATGCTCCGGGTTCTGTTCAAGCAGGTTGTATAGACCCTGGAAGGTTGCCACTTCAACGCCTGACATCATTTCACGGGTCATATCCAGCGAGTAGTTGGACACGCCCACATGACGGATCTTGCCTTGCCGTTTCAGCTCTGCCAGCGCTTCGGCAGTTTCAGAAATTGGCGTGTTTGGATCCGGCCAATGCACCTGATAGAGGTCGATGTAGTCGGTTTTGAGGCGCATCAAAGACTGGTCGACTTCACGAAACAGGCTTTGGGCAGTAAGATCATTTCTGACCTGTTTATTGCTGTCCCATACCAATCCGCATTTTGTTGCCAGTACAACCTTGGAGCGGTCAATCCCCTCGAGGGCCTGCCCTAGCACCGTTTCCGCATGTCCCAGTCCATAGACTGGCGCGACATCGAAAAAGTTAACGCCGTAATCGATAGCAACCCGAATCGCTTCCATCGATTCTTTGTCAGAAACATTGTTCCAGGTTCCACCAATTGCCCAGCAACCGAAGCCTAAAGCTGATGCCTGAATATCTTTGATTGTTTTTACTTTCATTGTTTTTCCTGCTTGCCTGTCGGAGGCGTATTACTGTTTTTCGAGAATGCGTTTCTCTAAGTCAGTAAGGGATTCGTCTACGGTTTGACGCCCTTCAATGACATTAGTGATGGCGGCGCCCAGTCCGTGCCAGTAGCTCATCATTTGCGGGATGTTCGGCATAACGTCGCCGTTGCGGGCATTAACCAGCGAGGCGTGTACCCTAGAATCGTCTTCGAGCTCTTTCGAGAAAGCTTTTAGTGCCGGTACACCAATAGGGACCTGACTGTTCATGTAGCGAAGCGATTCGATTGACAGGAGATAATTTTCGATAAACTCCTGAGCGATATCTCCGTTCGGTGAGGCATTGTTAATACCCGCCATAAGGATGCCGACAAAAGGACGTGACGGTTTGCCTTCGAATTTTGGAAGCTCGGCCACTCCGTAGTTGACGCCTGTTTTGTCTAGGTTGGCCCATGCCCAGGGGCCATTGACCGTCATCGCTACTTCACCTTTGTTAAAGGCGGATTCGGCATAAGCGTAATCCATATCCGGCGACACCAATTTGTCATCAATCATCCGCTTGAGAAAGGCCATTGTCCGCTTGGCTTCAGGTGTATTTACCCCGGTTTTATCCGGATTGAACCCCTTAGCGTTGTGTTCAAAGACATAAGCCCCGGCACTGGAATATAGAGGGTGGGTAAAATAGGGGGTTTTCACATCCCAGGCGATGGCCTTCTTGCCTTGTGCCGAGAGCTTCTTATCAAGGCCGAATACATCTTCCCAGTTTTTTAGCGGCTCTTTGACAAGATCTTTGTTGTAGATAAGGGACACAGATTCAGCCGCAATAGGGTAGCCGTAAAGTTTGCCCTTGTAGCTGACGGCATCCCAGGAGAAAGCTTCGAACTTGTTTTGGAAATCCTGCGCGGGTTTGACTTCACGAACCAGCCCGGATTCGGCATAGCCGCCAAACCGGTCATGGGCGAACACCATAATATCCGGTCCCTTGCCGACAGAGGCGACCTGAACAAAACGCTCTTCGAGACTTACCGGGAACTCGACGTTTACCTTGATGCCGGTATCTTCCTCGAACTTTTCTACGGCATATGTCATGCCCTTCTGTCCTTTGTCCATCGGCATCCATATGGTGAGTTCGCTTTCGACGAAAGCCGCCGCGTTGAAGGAATTTAGGGCGCAGGCAACCGCCATACCCAGTAGAGTATGTTTTTTCATAATTCAGACCTATTGTTTCTGTTGTGTTTAGTGAGTAGTGCTAATGATGTATTGGAATGGTTCCAGCGTTCTCTCTGCGCGGTTTTGTAATGATTTATAGTGCTGAACGTCTGCCGATAAATTGATGGTTACTTCGACCCGGTTAGACCCTTTTTCACGAACAAAGGTAATCACAGACGGGTTGTCAGCATAAATAATGGTTGGCATGGCACCAAACGGGCCGTTCCACAGTGCGCAGTTATCGTGTTTTAGTTTCAGCAGGTTGGCGTAAAATCCCTGCAACGCAAAATCTTTCCAATCAATCGGATCTTTCTCAAAAAATTCCAGCCTTTTGTCTAAATATGACTCTTGTCCGTTATATATCAGTGGCATACCGTATAGGGTGGCGGCAAGAACGGCGAAGGCCTTGAATGAATCGCCAAAAAACTCGGCATCACTTGCTTCCCAGGTGTTCTTATCGTGGTTGGTTGTGAATAACATACGATAAGCATCCGCTGGGTATTGGCTGAATAACTGATCAATGTATTGCGGGATGGCGCTAACGGTCTTTTCGCCTCTGGCTATAGCTCCCATTAACTCATAGAAGCCCCAGTCATAGGTCATATCGAAAGCCTTGTCATGCAGGTCAGGCGATGACCATTCGGCAAGCATGAATAGGTGCTTGATCTGATTCAACTGCTCGGTGGCAAATTCCCAGAACGATGTCGGCACCAACCCCGCGACATCGCAACGAAAACCGTCAATATCAAACTCGCGCACCCAGTAAGCCATGGCATCTGTCATACCCTGCCACAACTCTCGGTTTTCATAGTTCAACCCCAGAACGTCGGTCCAATATTCGGTCTTTTTTTCGTCGACATAGGTGTAGGGATAGAGCTCACCTTTCTCATTGCGCTTATACCAGTCGGGATGTTCATCAACCCAGACATTATCCCAGGCGGTGTGATTGGCGACCCAGTCGATGATTAGGTACATGCCCATTTCATGCGCCGTTGCCACGAGCTTTTTCAGATCTTCCGTGGTTCCCAGCGCCGGATCGAGCGCCAGGTAGTCTTTGGCGGCGTACTGACTGCCAAGTGTGCCCTTGCGCTCTTTCTCCCCCACCGGATGGATAGGCATTAGCCAGAGAATATCGATGCCCATGGCTTTCAGGCGAGGCAGGTGCTCCATGAATGCGTTGATCGTTCCTTCTTGGCTGAACTGCCGTAGATTGACTTCGTAGATATTTTTATCTTTTGTCCACTCAGGATGATTAAAACAATCCATGTCGAGTGTGCTCCTTTTTAAGTTTGAATTATGCTTTTGGCTTGCCGGTCGATTCCCGGACAATGAGATCCACGGGGGATACCGTTTTAAGCTCAGACGGACTGACGCCCGAAATCAGTTTGGTAATAGCATCTGCAATGGGCTCGCTTGAGTCGGTTAGTGGCGAGCAGGTCACCGTCATTGGCGGATTAAACTCGCGTGTCTCGAAGTGAGTGATGCCATCGTCGTGGGCAATCACCGAGATGTCCGAGCCAATTTCAACTCCTAGCTCGTTTGCGGCCATATACAGGCCGTAGGCCACTTTGCTGCTGGAGCAGATGTACGCTGTAGGCCTTTGATCATCTCTAAGGATTTCTAGCGACAGCTCGTGCCCGTCTTTGACCGAAGGGGGGCAGTGGAAGATCTCGCATTCCTGCGGATCTAGTCCAAGCTGCTGGATCTTGTTGTTGAAGCTGTCATTGCGGGCCTTAGCAAAGGCAAGCTTTTCATCGGTACTGAGAAAAGCTATTTTGGTATGGCCGAGTTGATAGAGGAGATTAACGGCTTTTTCTGAGATGGATGCGTTATCGATATCATAGTACGCATAGTCCAGATCACTCATATCGTGGCCGTGAACAACAAACGGAATACCTTTTTCAGCCAGATACTTAATGCGCTCATCGTTGACCAGCGGTGCTTTGATGATCATGCCGTCAATGGCACTTTTCGAAACAAAGTTGGTTAAGGCTTGTAGGTTGTCACCCTGCAGCGATGAGTTGATCAGCAGATCGTAACCTCTTAGACCCAGATTGTTACTGATGTAAGAGAGTTCTTTTAGAAACGTCGGGGCACAAACCAGTTCGTCGGGCGATTGCAACATAATGCCGACCATTTTGGATTTCCCGGTAGCAAGCTTCTGAGCAACGCTGTTTGGCTTGTAGCCCAGCTCTGCGGCAGCCTCTATCACACGCTTGCGTGTCTTTTCATTGACCTCCGGATACCCATTCAGCGCACGACTTACGGTCGCCATTGAAAGGCCGAGGTGTTTAGATATTTCAGATAGTGTCGTCATCGTAATTTCAAAGTAATTTAAAGCGCTTTAAATTTACAAATTGATCAGTAACCAATCAATAGTAAGCTTCTATAAGTGTGATGGTGTTTACGAAATGCGCAAGAATTTAAAGCGCTTTAAATTTTTTCAAATTTGGCTGGAAATGATGGGTTTTTTGGGGGGGTATAGAGTTTTTTGTTGATAATCAGTTGCTTAAAATCGAGCAGTTCTGAAAGCTTGCCAGTTGGTGTGTAAGTGATGGATTTTGGGAAGGCTTTTGTTCCCTCCACTTTTCAAGGGGAGGGTTAGAGA
>NZ_JAKRFQ010000231.1 GCF_022347985.1 Photobacterium sp. OFAV2-7 | reverse complement strand
ACGAATACTTATCGCCATTGCCCATTTATATGAACCAGCTCCAATACAAAGTTATGCTTAACCCCTATAATTCAAACGTCTGTTTAAAAGGATTTTGATATGTTGATATATAAAGCAATGGTAGGCGTCAACAAGCAGCTCAATAAACTCGTTACCATCCCCTTCCCTCATCTTGAGACGGGTATAGATAGCCTCTCGAAAGCGGGCGAACTCATGGCAACAGCAGGAGCCAAGAAGGCCATGATTGTCACCGGCAGGAGCAGTTCTGCCGCCATCATTCCTGCACTTTGTAACTCGCTGGATGAACATGGCATCGAATACGCTATCTTCAACCAAGTAATGCCAGATCCAACCATTGCAACAGTCGCAACCGGTGCCGATTTCTATAAGCAATACCACTGCGATGCGATTATTGCCCTTGGAGGAGGATCACCCATTGATTGCGCCAAAGTGATCGGGGCAAAAGTGGTCAGGGACAGACCCGTGAGAACCATGGCCGGAAAGCTCAAAATCAGAAGAAAACTGCCGCCATTTCTTGCGATTCCAACCACGGCTGGCACGGGCTCGGAAGCTACTGTCGCCGCAGTTATTTCCGATCCGGCTGCACGGCAAAAGTTCGCGATCGTCGATCCTGCCTTACTGCCTGATTATGCGATCATCGATCCCAAGCTGATGATTGGGCTACCGCAAAATATGACAGCAGCAACCGGTATGGATGCACTCACCCACGCAGTAGAAGCCTTCATCGGTACCTATAACACACCACTGAGTGACAAATATGCCAGGCAGGCAATAGAGAAAATCTTCGAGTTCCTACCGAAAGCCTACAACAATGGTCAAGATCTGGAAGCACGAGAGCAAATGGCAATGGCATCTTACGAGGCTGGTTGCGCCTTTACTCGTGCATTCGTTGGCTATGTTCACGCTATCGCCCACCAACTCGGCGGTATGTACCACATCCCCCACGGACAGGCGAACGCAATTCTACTCCCCGAAGTGCTACGCTTGCTGCATCCATACTGTAAGGCACGCTTGGAAGAGTTGGCGAATGTCATTGGCCTAAGCAGCGGCAGTGAGTTCATTGAAGCGGTGGTTGAGCTCAATAAAAAACTCAACATTCCGAATGAATTTCCTGAATTAAAGGCCGAAGATATAACACTTATCAGTCAACGGGCATTGGCCGAAGCCCATGGTACCTACCCTGTCCCGGGTTACTTGAGCCAAAGCCAGTGTGAACAGCTACTCAAACAGTTTCTTGTTGTGACACCGGAAAAGGCTGCACCTGACACCGAGACTCCAGAAAAAGCCCTTGCGGAACATGCCGAAAGCTAGTCCAGCGCCCGCTTAAGCCCTGATACATAATCAGGGAACTGAGAAATTGTGTTGTGACCTGCATTGGCCACAATAACTACCTCCACCAGCTGATCGCCAAAATGAGCGATTAGCTGGTCGGTTCTGGCTCGCGGGATCACCCGATCATTTTCGGCTATGAAAATGTAAGTTTGAGCAGATATATCCTTAACCCGATCCGCTGAACGAAATGTATCCTTGATCATCAGAGAGACAGGAAACATCCAGTAGATATCCTTTGCTACGTTCTCAATACTGTCGAACGGGGTCACCAAAATAAGCGTATCTACCTGACGGTTTGCTGCCACATATGTTGCCACACCGGTGCCCAGACTTCGTCCCATCAAAGATACCGAATCATGTTGGCTTTTTACCGTTTTATATACATGAACAGCATCACTGTAGAGCACCTGCTCTGTCGGGGTCCCGGCATTATTGCCGTAACCACGATAAGGAATAAGGTAAACGGTATAGTCCGGCACCACTGCCTCGAAAAAAGGGATGTTAGCTTCAATGCTTTCGGCATTACCGCCATAATAGATTAATGCCTTCGGTTGCCCTTTGTTCAATGCCCAGCCATTCAGTTGCACCCCATCCACAACAAAGCTGACATTCATCTCGCCGTACATATTGCTGGCAGGCTGAGGAAAGTAGAGAAACTTCCTCTGCAAAGAACAGAAAGTGAGAGCGAAAAGTGCATAGAGCACCACAACGGTTACCAGTATACTTTTCATACCCCTACCCTGCTTGCCTGTTCTTATAGCAATAATAGACGAGCAAGTAGGTTGCAATATTGATCCCGACAGCAACAACACCCAGTACAGCCTGAACATCAATATGCAGCCCGACCGGGTAGATAATGGGGATCAAATAATGTTCGACAAACCCACCAGAGTACCCTTCACCGCCAGCAGCATATCTTAACCGGTTTTCCAATGGCGTTAATGGGCAGATCCACCCTTTGAAACTGATCACTGCAACCCATAGCGCAGCGGGAATATGAAAAAGTGCCAGGAAGCCTCGCCAGAGCACGAGTAATCCACCCAGTAGTGCAAAGACGATAAATACGAGATGAAAGATAACAACCAGATCAGCCAATATGCGATAGACCATGAACAACGACCTCTTTTCTTAGGTCAAACATAGCCTATTAAAGGCATAACGTAATCCACTTAGACATTGAGCGGTAAAAGTTATACCGACCCGAAACTCGTGGCTTTCGAGGTTATCAACAGAAGCTGGGGATAGATTATCTGGGATCAGATAAAAGAAAGTTGAGATAGAGGAAAGAAAGCTTTTTCATCAAGTCTATGAAAACCTTGACCATAAATACCCCACTTCTATGCTGGGCATTTACTGAATCAAGTTTTCACTGACCTGACGGCTTACTATTTCTGTAATCAATCAGAAACAGTAGAAATACAACGGGATTACTATTGCTGAAACGTACTGTTCGCACGAACTGCAAACTGGCTACGGTCAAAGTTAAGCTGAGTTGAAAATAGTGACATGAAGTTACGTAGTTTTTTCATTTTAAGCTCCAAGTATTTATCTGTAACTAATAGTTCAAACTGGTTAGCAGTATTACTTAACAGTTCAATTTTGTAACTAAATTCCGTAATTAAGTTACAGGACAACTATATACGAGCTTAAAAGTGTGATCAAGATCTATTTGAGATGAATTTTAACTACATTCAGAGTGATAGCTCAAAGCTTACTCACAACAAGTAAGTAAACGACTAGCTTCCACACAGACATCACGCTTTGTAGCCCTACAACAGGCTGTTCAAAATTTGTACTGAGATCAAAAGTTTGCTTCTAAGTCCCTCACAGAATGCCTGATCCATCAAGCATTCCCCATGGCGATATATTCAAGAAAAAAACAATAACCTATAAAGCACATGAATAATTAAAAACAAAGGTATAGAACATGACATGCTTTAAATTAAAACACGGCCTCACCCTATCCGTGACTCTACTGCTATCACTCAATATTCATGACAGCTACGCATCACAAAACGGAACCATGATGCAGTACTTCCATTGGTACAACAGTAGTGATGGTAGTTTGTGGAACGAGGTTAAGAACAATGCCGCCTCACTCTCTGAAAATGGTATCACCTCACTTTGGCTTCCCCCTGCATACAAGGGCGCAGGCGGTAGTTACGATGTTGGCTACGGGGTTTACGATATGTATGACCTTGGAGAGTTTGACCAGAAAGGTTCAGTTCGAACCAAATACGGTACCAAGGCACAATACCTTGCAGCCATTAACGAAGCGCACAGCAACAATATCCAAATTTATGGTGATGTTGTTTTCAACCACCGTGGTGGGGCAGACAATAAACGCTGGGTTGATGCCGTCAGGGTCGACTGGGACGACAGAAACAAAGAAATAGGCGATAAATGGATCGAGGCCTGGGTGGACTTTTCCTTCCCGGGAAGAAACGACAAATACTCCAGTTTCCACTGGACCTGGTATCACTTCGACGGCGTAGACTGGGATGATGCCGGCAAAGAGAAAGCTATCTTCAAATTTAAAGGCATCGGCAAGGCATGGGACTGGGACGTCAGCTCCGAAAAAGGCAATTATGATTACCTCATGTATGCCGATTTAGATATGGACCATCCGGAAGTAAAACAGGAGCTTAAAGACTGGGGAGAATGGTACCTCGAAACAACGGGCGTCGACGGCTTTAGACTAGATGCCGTGAAGCACATTAAGTATCAGTATTTACAGGAGTGGATCCAATACCTCAGAGGCAAGACGGGCAAAGAGTTGTTCACCGTCGGCGAGTATTGGAACTATGATGTCAACAACCTGCACAACTTCATCAGTAAAACCCAGGGTACAATGTCACTGTTTGATGCACCACTGCACATGAACTTTTATCAAGCATCACGTTCTGGTGGTCACTACGATATGAGACGCCTGATGGATGGCACACTGATGAAAGACAACCCCGTCAAGGCTGTCACGATTGTAGAAAACCACGATACCCAACCACTACAAGCACTGGAGTCACCAGTTGACTGGTGGTTCAAACCATTAGCCTACGCCTTCATCCTGCTAAGGGAAGAAGGTTACCCGAATGTCTTCTACGCCGATTATTACGGTGCGCAATACTCCGACAAGGGACACAATATTAATATGGTCCCGGTACAACACTTGAAAGAGCTCATCACGGCCAGGAAGCATTATGCGTACGGCAAGCAACACAGCTACATGGATGATCCAAACATCATCGGCTGGACCCGTGAAGGCGATGCCGAACATCCTAAATCGATGGCTGTTATCATGACGGATGCAGCAGGGGGCGGTAAGTGGATGTATGCCGGCAAGTCAAGTACTGAGTTCAAAGATCACCTATCAAACAGAACGGAAAGTGTCTGGACCAACAGCGATGGCTGGGCGTATTTCCCGGTCAACGGTGGATCCGTATCGGTATGGGTAAGTCAGTAAGAAAAACCTGAATGACAGACGAAAAAGCCAGTCACAGAGACTGGCTTTTAATTAGCACCTAAGTACCAAATAGCTGATTTTAAAATCTTCTAAAATCAATTATATGCGCGGGCAAATCTTCCCGTTGAACTTGCTGTATAACCCTTGGCATAAGTCGGAATAAACACAGACTCCCCTTTCTCTATAGTCAGAGTCTCACCGTTTGCATGTGTAACGGTAATCGCCCCGTCTATCGCAAACAGAATTTCAGCGCTGCTGGTGAGCAGTGAGAGATCCTGCTGATTGTGATAAACACTGAACTTAAAATCAGGAACCGGGATCGGGTAATGCAAACCACCTTCAGATTGCTCTGGAGCCAGAAGTAACTTATCTTCTGGCATAGAAACGAAACGCGTGCTTGTGACCAGCTCAGCAATGTCCATGTGTTTAGGCGTTAGTCCTGCGCGCAATACGTTGTCGGAGTTAGCCATGATCTCCAGGCCCGTGCCATTGATATAAGCATGCGGCGTACAGGCATGCAGGAACATAGCCTCACCCGGCTGTAGGGTTAACACATTGAGCATTAGCGGCGAGAACAGGCCGATATCGCCCGGGTACTGCTCGGCAAGTTCCAATACCAAAGCAAATAACTCATCGCCTTTATGCTGCTCGGCGTATGCCAGCAGTCCTGCCAGAGCAGTTTCTTTCAATTCTCCTTGAAGCGAGAGCATTGCCTCGAAGAACTGGCGCAAACCTGTTTCATTCTGGTTTTCTTCCAGTGCAACAACCAACTCGTGCAAATCAGCAATTTCCAGACAGCGGAACAAAGTGACTATCTGGCTAATCTCACGAAAGCCGTTCATTGCCTGATAAGGAGTTAGCGCATAGACCAGCTCAGGTTTGTGGTTAGGATCTTTGTAATTACGGTGACCGGCGCTCAGGGGAATGCCAGCGTCTTGCTCTTTGGCAAATCCGACCTCGGCTTGTACCTTGCTTGGGTGAACCTGGATCGACAGCGCTTTCTCGGCTGCCAGCACCTTAAACAGATACGGAAGCTCACCAAACTGGTTGTCGGTCTCCACGCCAATAGTCGCAGCTTTGTCTGCTGCGATAAAATCGGCAAGACGGGTAGCCTCACCCTCAACGTCTATCTGTGAACAACCGTTCGGATGGGCCCCCATCCAGATTTCTGCCTGTGGTTTACCCTCAGGGTTGGCAATCCCAAACAGGGATTCAATGGATGTCGTGCTTCCCCATGCATAATCTTGGATAACATTGTGCATGCGGAAAAAACAAGGAGATGTGGAAACGGTCATTGTTTTACCTTACGTTAAATACTGATTTCATCAGTACAATTACTCATGGGATCAGTATCAGTCGCTATCTAACAGCGCTATTAAGCAACGCGAAATTTTAGCAAAATCTGATGATTTTGAAATAGGATTTGTCTGTCAATTGGTGAGCACTCTTACCGGGTAAATTACCAGGTAAAAAACGCCCTTCTTACCCCATTAAGAGAGGAAAGAAGGGAGCGTACATGCCAGCATGGGGGTTAAGTACATATCACTCAGTGTACTGGCATGCTCTTA
>NZ_JAKRFQ010000230.1 GCF_022347985.1 Photobacterium sp. OFAV2-7 | reverse complement strand
GCTATATGATGCGCTTAATCGAGAGCCTGGGGTCAGCGTTACTGGTGGCGCAGGCAGGCCACAAAATATCACTATTCGTGGTATCACAGGTAATCGAATTTCTATTGTGAAAGACGGTATAGCCATGTCAGATGGTTATGGCGCCAGTGATCTTAATGACAAAGTAGGACGCAATTCGTTTGATCTGTCGACGTTGAAGCAGATCCAGGTGGTCAAGGGAGCAAGCTCGACGACTTATGGCTCTGGCGCTATCGGTGGTGTTGTGATTTTAGAATCCAAAACACCAGGTGATTTTCTTAAGGGTGAAGATTTCTATGCTGATGTGGGTACTACCTACACAGGAATCAGCAATAAGTACAAAGTCGCTTCTAACTTAGCCTTTCGTGGTGGCGATACCCGCAGTTTACTCTCACTAAGTTACTGGACAGGGGAAGAAACACGCAACCATAAGGAAGATCTCTATAACCGGGATGTGGAGGGGATTAATGGTGCTTATACATTGCACCACGACCTGAATGATCAATGGTTGCTGAAAGCCAAGGCCGAAGTTTATCGAGATGAAATGCAGCGTGAGGAAGGCATGGCATCCATTCAGAAAGATGGCGCCTGGGAAATTAAAGATTTCAACGAAGATACAACGCAAAGCACTTACACGGTGATGGCTGGGGCTGAATACTATGCCGAAAGCGGCGCGTTCGACAATATGGACACTAAAGCGTATTGGCGTTATACCGAGCACGAAGAGTACATCAACAGGCTGATGAATCGAGAGAACAACGGAGTTACAGAGTTGCGTCGCGAGATTTCAGATCGCAGCTTTACCGATGAACTGGTTGGTCTCTCCGCAGATTTCGATAAAGAATTATTCAGTAATGGATTGATGCATACCTTGGTATACGGCGCAGTGGTCGAAACTAGCTACCATGATCGTCCAGTATCTAAGACTGTGAATGATTGGAACGGCAAGGTTACTTCGGAATCCAACCCTTTCGCGCCCGCTCGCAGCTACTCCCTTGGTGCATTTATCCAAGATTCAGTTGTCATTAATAAATGGACGGCGATGCTCGGTTTGCGTTTCGATTTGCATGAACTGAAACCAGAAAAACAAGATGCTATTGGTGTCGATCTTGATTTGAAAGACAACTCAAGCAATGAACTGTCACCTAGCGCTTCGCTGGCCTATCAGTTTACTCCGGACCTGAATGCATACGTGACTTACAAACACGGTTACCGTGCGCCTGAGTATGACAAAACGTACGGTTATGTGAATCACGATTTTGTTCCCATCACACCTTTTGAGATTTTGCCAAATTTAGAGCTGGAAGCTGAAACCAGTGACAGCTTTGAGGTGGGCTCGAAGTATGACGACGGTACTGTGAAAATCTATGCGGCGGTGTTTTACAACAAGTTTCAGAACTTCATTGGTATCTCAGAGCTTGGGTTCAACTCAGAGTCGGGGCTGTGGGAGAAGCGCTATGAAAACCTTTCTGGTGTAGAAACCTATGGTGCAGAAGTCTTGCTGGCTTACGCCTTAGATCAACATTGGTCTGCGAGCACTAAAGCCGGTTGGGTCAATGGCAAGGATGACAACGACGAGTACATACGTTCCATTACGCCACTGGAAGGCAATGTTGAACTGAATTATGACCAGGAGGCAATGAATGCTTACGCACGTCTTAACTGGGCTGATGCGATGGATCGTACGCCAAGCTGCAGCACCGATATCGGACTGAAGACTGACTGTGCGCAAACGTCTGGTTGGGCAAGTGTTGATATTGGAGTGGGCTATTCATTCACACGTGACTTAGAGCTGAACGTGAATGTGATCAATCTGCTTGATCGCGAATATACACGTTATCAGGACGTTGCTGGTGTGTCGCAAGATCAAACTCGCTTCTCTACAGAGCCTGGTCGCTATTTCACAGTCAATGCCCGTTACGCCTTCTAAGGATTGGATATGAAATATCAATTGACTCTGCTTGCATTGGTAATGGCCAGTGCATCAGCTCAAGGCGGGGAGTGGGATTATCCGTCTGGAAATGAAGTGGTGGCCGATCAGGCCGCCGCTAAATCTTACGTCGAAACCCATTATCCGGAAATCGGCAGTGTAGCAATCCGTTATCAGAGCCAAAGCAAACTGGGGCATCAGTACAATTTCAATATTTCATTGGAAGGTGAATACAAATCGCAGCGAACGATTGTGGTACATACAGATGGCTCCGGTATTGTTCAGCGGGTATTTAAGAGCCTGGAAGATACCATTTTGCGAAATGGTTCTGCGATAACAGCCGCAGAGCTAGAGTCTCCCCGCAGGCTTAAAGCGACAACACCGCCTGAACTTTCAACGGGTACCTTAATTAATGCCCAAGTCAATGTGGTTGACCCTGACTTGAGGACGATGGATAAACAGCCAGCACCTGAGCTGCCCTGGACGGATATTGCTGATTATCCCACTCCGGCTCATTTTGTTTTGCATGATGTCGAGTTGTTGATCTCTGGGGGGAAATATTACCTGTCAAACTCCCGCGTAATGCAGGTAGATGCTGAATACCTTGAAGTACAAAACCCCGATTCTGGCAACTGGGAAAAAAGTGATAGTGCATCGTTTCTTCCATTGGAGGGGATTGTTGAATTTGATCAACTAAATGATCTTAAGAATTTGTCCTTTGCTAGCCATGATTTCACCCAGGTAATGGCGTTCTATCAAATCGACCAGTCATTACGTTATCTTGAGTCATTGGGCTATTCGTTGTTTACAGAGCCTGTCCAATATGATGCTCGTGGACTGTCAAACAATAACTCCAGCTATTTCTATGGTCCGAAGGCTGCAATGTTTGGTATTGGTGGCTCGCCTGATGCGCTTGATGCGGATGTAGTTGTGCATGAATTGGGTCATGGTATTCACTATCAAATTGTCCCTGACTGGGGCTATGGCCATACCGGGGCGATGGCTGAAGGGTTTGCTGATTACTGGGCGGGATCAAACAGCTACCGCAAGCTTTATGATCAGGGCAGTGACTTTGAAATTGATACTGTTTTTAACTGGGAAGGGTACTTCGGTACCAAAATTGCGACGCGCAGCCTTTGGAACCAGCGAGCTCGTTACTTTGAGAGCAGTGAGTACCTTGCGCATATCAGCGTTGGCGGTGAACTTGGCGATGAACTATGGTCAACGCCTTTGTTCCAAACCCTGAAGCAGGGTGTAGAGCGTTATGGTAAAGAGGCATTTACTGAAGTTGATACCATAGTACTCGAGTCTATGTTCGGGCTTGGACGCAGTATGAAGATGCACGACCTGGTTGAGAGCATGGTTTATGTCGCGGACAAGTTGTATCCGGGGCGAGATTATGCCGAGTTGTTGAAGGCCAACTTTGACGTGCACGGATTGCTGAAAGCGCCATTCCGGATTGAAGTTGATTCACGTTACGCTAATCATATTCTTCCCTTGAATTTTAGGTTGATAGCTAACGGCCGTCAGGCTTCTGTTGACGGTTCAATAAAGACTTCCATTGGTAGCAGTGACACGGTTAAATCTGACAAGTTTTCTGTTTTAGGAAAGAGTATTGCTCTGCCAAGTTCTGCTGTTTGCGGTGAGTCATTTAATCTTGTCACGGATTTAGCGTATCAGTACGAAAGTCAGTTGCAATCCCTGAACTGGAGAAAAGATACCTCTCTTGTTTATGGTACGCCCGTTTTAGATCAGGATGCTAAGGTTCTTAATTCTGTTCTACCTGATGCAACGCTTAATGAACACAATTCGCTAAACTTCGGGTTTAAGAGCTTTAATTTTATCATCAACGGCGATTCAAGAACTGCTGATGAAAACCTGGCTGTTTATTTGAAGCTCTCTCATGAAAACCTCGCTGATCTGCGTGTCACTTTGGTTTCTCCTAAAGGTACACGACAGGAACTGCTTACCAATCAAACTTATTCTCAACAGTCACTTACTCGTTATTGGGTTGCGAAGAATGACAATGTGCTTTCTGCCTTTGTCGGAGAACCAATGGCAGGAACATGGCGATTGGAAGTAACTGACTATTCTGCCAATCACTCAGGCACCTTGGTTGAGTGGGCTGTTGGCCGCGTATCAAAATACGGCTGTGCCGGCACAGCAGGCAATGAAAATAATAATAACAATGACTCTGGATCCGGTGGTAGCGGCGGTGCATCAACACCGCTGAACCTGCTGCTCGGTCTCATCATTTTGTTCTGGCGTCGTGAGCGACACTTTAACTCTAAATCAGAAGAAGTAAATCAATGAAACATCAACTAACAATGCTTGCTGCAGCCTTGCTGGTCGCAGGCTGTAACAATTCTGGCGGTGGTTCAGACAGTAGCACACCAACATATAGTGTTTCAGGTAAGGTTACCGCTCAGGCAGCCAAAGGTAATGAAACTGTATGTGCTGATTTAAATGGTGATTTTATCTGCGGTTCCGGTGAGCCAAGCACTGCTGCTAGCAATGGCCAGTTTACGATAACCAGTACCGATAAAAGTATTCTAAGTGCACCTCTTGTGGTGAACCTGGACACCGGGGTAACCAGTAAGTCTAGTTACAGCTCAACTAATGTAAAAAGTACATCAACCAATGCATTCCTAGTTGCTCCAGGACAGCAAAAAACAACGGGTAACGAAATTAATGCCATTACCACGCTTGTGGCAAGTCAGGTCGCTGGTGGCCTTAGCTTAGATAATGCCATTAAAGCTGTGAAGGCACAGTTGCTTGTCCTTGGATTGCCAGCGACTGATAACCTTCTTAGCGAAGGCAGTAATAATGAGTACATGACACTTGAAAGCAACATTCTTTCTATTATCTCTGCCGTAGACAAAACTACTCCGGATTACTCATTGACCATTTTCAGCCAGAACCTGCAAGACTATAAAGATATTCTGCTAAGTGATGCCCCTTCGGAAGAAGATTTGCAACACGTTGTGGATGACTTGGATAATTCATCTGAAGCTGTTGTACCTAATGATACCGGAGTTACCACCTATTTCACTGATGGCGGTGATAATACGGTTGCATCATTAGATTACCCTGGCCAGGACGCAGATTTTGGTTTTGATGCGACAGATAACGGTTTCAAATTTGTCAAACTCGATGCCAATGGGCAGGCCTTGGCAGCGGATGCTACTGAGTGGTCATGTGTCAAAGATGAGCGCACCGAACTTATCTGGGAATCTAAAAAGAACGATGCCAGCTCGCCACAGCATTTTGACCGTCTGTTTGCGTATCAGCTGACAGGGAAATTCGAACCTTATATCGAAGATCTCAAACTGGCAGGTTGCCAGAGTGCAGGAGATAAAATTTGTACAACTGAGCAATACGTTGAATATTTAAATGCTAATAAGGTTTGCGGGATCAGTGATTGGCGCTTACCAACTTTCAACGAGTATTATGACTTGATCGATTTTGGTGAAACTGAGAAAGATGTCGATGGTCTGGTTTACGGTTTAACCCACGCATTTTTCCCACTTCAGAGCAAAGCGAGTTACCTCGAAGCAGGTACAGTTTGGACATCAACCAAGAGCTTTACTGATTACTCGGATTACGCAATGAGCGGGGCAGAGTATCGTACTTTTGTTCAGACACTAGGAAGTAGCCGAGGAACCGTTTCAACAGTAGAAATATATAGCGATAAAGTGGCTAGCGATAACTACGACTCATATCAAATGCCAATTCGTCTTGTAGCCAAAGGGAGCAAAAAATAATGAAGAAACAAATACTAGGGCTATTGCTGGCGCTGCTTCCTGTAACCGGTATGGCGGCACAGGAATGTTCGATTACTGCAGGAAAGTCTGTTCCAAACGTGCGTTACCAATTTAATGATATTGGAACGGTGAAAGATCGTATATCAGGCTTAACCTGGATGCGTTGTCCATTGGGTAAAACTTGGAATAATACCTCCCAGATATGTGAAGGCGAGGGTAGTACAGTTTTCTGGCAAGCTGCTCTTAATGATGTTCAGGCAATCAACAGCAGTGAAAGCCACGAACTATATCATTTTGGTGGTAAATCTAAGTGGCGTTTGCCTAACATAAAAGAGCTGGCTTCATTAACCGAGCACGGTTGCCGAGCTCCTTCATTAAATGGAAAGGCGTTTAATGGGGCTTTCCCATACCAGACTAGTGACGGTAGCCTGAAAGCGTATATTTGGAGTAATACACCGAATCATGATGGCTCAAAAGTACTTACATATGACACGGTTAATGGAGAAATTTACGAACGCGGCGTATCTGAAATAGCTATTAGTGTGCTGCTTGTTAGTGATGAATAGGCTGATCATTTTAGAGACGGTTGAATGTTAACATGAGCCAATGATAAGCATTAAGATTAGTTCCTAAGTTAAGCCTCCTAACAATATGTCTAGGAGGCTTGAACTTATAT
>NZ_JAKRFQ010000229.1 GCF_022347985.1 Photobacterium sp. OFAV2-7 | reverse complement strand
TATCGCTATCGAAAAAACAGTGAAAACGCTGTTCGTCAAAGCGTCGGAAGAAGTTGATGCCGACCTGGTTGCCCTGATCATCCGTGGTGATCATGAGCTAAATGAAATCAAGGCCGAAAACCTGTCTTGCGTTGCTGCTCCGCTTGAGTTTGCCACCGAAGACGAAATTCGTGCCCTGGTCGACGCAGGCCCAGGTTCTCTTGGCCCTGTTAACCTGCCTGTTCCATTCATCGTAGACCGCAGCGTGGCGGTAATGAGTGACTTTGGTGCCGGTGCCAACATCGACGACAAGCACTACTTCGGTATCAACTGGGGTCGCGATGCTGAACTGGGTCAGGTTGAAGATCTGCGTAATGTTGTTGAAGGTGATCCAAGCCCATGTGGCCAGGGTACCCTGTTACTAAAACGCGGTATCGAAGTTGGTCATATCTTCCAGCTTGGCAACAACTACTCCAAGTCGATGAACGCAGCAGTCCTTGGTCCTGATGGCAAAAACACCATCATGGAAATGGGCTGTTACGGTATCGGCTGTACCCGTGTGGTTGCTGCTGCCATCGAGCAGAACAACGACGAAAACGGCATTATCTGGCCAGATGCGATTGCACCGTTCCAGGTGTCTATCGTACCGATGAACATGGCGAAATCTGCCGAAGTGAAAGAAGCGGCTGAAAAACTGTACGCTGAGCTGACTGCAGCAGGCATCGATGTACTGTTCGATGACCGTAAGGAACGCCCGGGCGTGATGTTTGCTGATCACGAACTGATTGGTATCCCACACACGATCGTTATCGGTAACCGCAGCCTGGAAAATGGCGAGATGGAATATAAAGACCGTCGCGCCGGCACCAAAGAAGGTGTTGCCATTACCGACATGGTAGAGTTCATTAAGCAAAAACTTGCGTAATTCGTGACTACCAGTCCCCAAAAGCCTCCCTCGCGGAGGCTTTTTTATTTCCGGGAAAGCGCCCTGTATCGCGCCTTTTCAACAGCTTTGGGTATATAGTTAAGGTAAAAAGCATAGGCGAGAGCGAGAAGTACCTGAATGGCAAAGGAAAAGCCAAAAATCAGTTTGCTATTATCCGGCGGTGGTGCACGTGCAGCCTATCAGGTCGGCGTACTCAAGGCCATTTCCGAGTGGTACCCACGAGTACATCACAGCCCGTTCACGATATACTCCGGCACCTCGGCGGGGGCCATCAATGTCACCTCAATCGCCAGCTACGCCTCTTGTTTTCGCCTTGGGGTCAAGAAGCTGGAATGGATCTGGTCTCGTCTTCATAGCCGCCGGATATTCAAAGCCAGCCCATTCGGCATGACCGGCTACCTTGCCGGTCAGTGGTTTGCCCGTCTGCAGGCCGACCACCATGAACGCCCGCCCTTCGGCCTCCTCAACAACCGTCCTCTTCGTCAGTTGCTCAACCAGGTCAACAACTACGGACGACTGGAAAAGCAAATCATTGCCGGTAACCTCGACGGTATCTCCATCACAGTGTCCAGCTACAAAAGCGGTCAATCAGTGAGTTTTTTTCAGGGACAACAAGAGCTGGAAGAATGGGACCGGGCAAAATCCAAGGGACGCCGTGCTCTAATCAATACCGAGCACTTGCTGGCTTCTTCAGCGATACCACTTGTTTTTCCAGCTACCCGTCTCGGACAGACATACTATGGTGACGGCTCCATTCACCAGCTTGCCCCGTTGCGCCCCTCCCTCAAGATGGGGGCCGACAAAATCCTGATCATTGATTTGATCAACCAGAAACTTGATGAAAGAGACCACACCAAAGCCCCCGGCCTGGCAGCCCTCGGCGGCCACCTGATGGATACGATTTTCAGCGATACCCTCACCGCCGATCTTGAACACCTGTCTCGTACCAATGCACTCTTGCAAGCCTTGCCGGCTTCTGAACAACAGAAGCTAGACATGAAAATTGTCGACCACGTTCACCTTTCCCCCAGCCAATCCTTTGAGCCTCTGGCGCGAAAATACTACTGTCATATGCCACCAATGACCCGGACATTAATGCGCCTGACCGGGTTAAGTCCGAAAGATGATGCTGCGATCACCAGCTATATTTTGTTCGAACCCGCATATATTAACGCTTTAATAGAACTGGGCTACCATGATGCCCTCGAACAGGAAACGATCCTTCGCAACTTTTTAAAATAAAATCAGTATTTTATTTATAAAAAAGTGCTCCAGGTGTTGAAATGGCGTAATAATTGCCTATAGTTAACCCCTTATCTTTTTTTTGACGCTTATATGGATCCGACTCTCTGGAACAATATTTTTGCGGAAAATAGCAAACCAAGGGCTAAACCCCTTGGCGCTGACCAGCGCCTGCTGATCCTGCAAAAGCTCCAGGGAAAACTAGACCTGGGCTTATTATTCGAAATATTTGCCCGGGAAATCGAGAAACAAATCGATATCAGCCGCCTGGTGTGGGATCTGGAAGAGACCTCAACCCTTATCCGCCGGGGTGAAGCCACCCAATACCGGCAAGCCTTTATCCTGCGGTTCGGTGACAACGAACTGGGCAAGCTGCAATATTCGACCCCCTATCCGCTCGATAAAGACGAAATCAACCTGCTTCATACCTATCATCGCCTTTTTGCCGGGCCATTAATGAATGCGATTGAATATCGCCGAGTCAAGAATATGGCGCTGCGCGATTACCTCTCCGGCCTTGGCAACCGTAGCTGTTTCGAGCAGGATATCCAGCATGCACTTGCCATGAGCGAGAGAAGAAACGTCGGCCTGGTACTGGTGATGTTCGACCTGGATAACTTCAAACAGGTTAATGACCGTTTTGGCCACCTAGATGGTGACAAGGTGATCCGGCGTTTCGCTACCATCCTCAAGCAGGCCGTAAGAGCCTCCGATCGCTGCTACCGTATTGGTGGTGACGAGTTTGCCGTACTACTCCAGCCTGCAACCGATAAATCAGCCTTGCATGTTGCCAAACGAGTCCAGCAGCTAATGAGCGATGATCATACCCTGCGAACACTGAAAATTGGCTCATCGTGCGGATTTTCTGAATACCAGAAAGGGGATACGACGACCTCCCTGGTCGATCGTGCCGACCGTCAGCTATACCGCCACAAGCGCAACAAATAACCGCTCCTACTACATTCGGCCATTTTTATCATCGCCTTACCCGGCAGCTCTGATATAGTAAAGCTGTCAGGCGTTCACTCCCTATAGGCGCTGCCTAGTGTCTATAGGGAGTTAACGAATTAAAGGAAAGAGCATGAAAGTTTATGAATGCTGCGAGCTGATCCGAATGACCTATGCCCAGATTGGTGGCGGTGAACTGGGGTATATCCCGAACGCTATTCACTGTGCGATTAAGGCACTGGACTATATTGCCGCCAATGAAGAAGTGCCGCAGGAAGCCAGAGAACGTGCCGCTTTTGCCGCAGCCAATTTATTGATGAGCGATCATGAGGATAAATAATGGACGTCAAAAACTTTGAAACGATGGATCCGGTCATGCTGATGAGTATTGTCAATATGAAGATCCGTGACGAGTTCGGAGATCTGGACAACCTTGTAAAGTATTACGGTATCGATAAAGAAAAACTGGTTGCCCGGCTGGCCAATGCCGGCTTTGACTATCTGCCGGAAGCTAATCAGTTCCGCTAAGTTATCGTTCACTACCGATTCAAAACGAAAACGGAAGCCTGATGGCTTCCGTTTTTTATGGCCGGAATAACTGGCAGTGTCTAGCCTAGTGATACATACAGCACCGTCGCAACCAGTATCGGACAAACAACTTTGACGTACAGCGGCCAGATCTTCCAGAACAGGCTCTGTTCAATATCCGGGCTTCCCGCAGACAGCTCTTTTAGCTTAGAGTTGCGAGACCATACCCAGCCACCGAATAAGGTGAATAGTAGTGCGGCAACCGGCTGGAAATACTGGGTCGCGATTGTTGCAACCAAACCAAACAGACTGCCGAAGTTAAAGATAATCACCATACTGAACAAGGCAATCAGCCCGCCCAGCACCCAGCTGGTCGGTTTGCGATCGGTATTAAAGCGCTCGCTTACCAGTGACACCGGGCACTCCAGCATCGAGATAGACGATGTCAGAGCTGCTATCGTCATCAGCACAAAGAACACCAATGCCAGTAGCTGGCCAACAAATCCCAGGCTATCGAACAACATAGGCAGCACCGTAAACACCAGCGTATCTGAGCTTAGCAATGAACCGTCATCGGCATAAATGGCTACTCCCTTGGTCATCGCCACAAACATCGCCGGCAGCACAACCAGACCCGCGACAAAAGCAACAGCAGTATCAACCAGTGTGACGCTCAGGGCCATCTTAGGCAGGTTTTCTTTCTTACTCAGGTATGAGCCATAAATCAGCATCGAGCAACCACCAATGGTCAGCGAGAAGAACCCTTGCCCCATCGCAGCCAGTAGCAACTGACGGTCGAAAATTTTGCTGAAATCCGGGATCAGATAATGCTTCAAGCCTTCCATCGCACCATCTTGGGTCATGATGTAGAGAAACATCAGGCCAAATAGAGCAAACAGGGCCGGCATCAGGCGTGTAGACCATTTCTCAATACCTTGCTTAACACCACTCTGAACGATAAGGATGGTCAACAGGTAGAAAATACCAGCACCGAACAAGTTACGGGAGACAGAGAATCCTTTAAGCCATTCAGATGCAGACTGAAGACCGACAAGATCAGTGACGGCTGCCAGCATGAACGAGATCAACCAACCAGCCACAATGCTATAAAATGCCAGCACCAGGCAAGGAACAGCCAGGCCAATCCAGCCCACCATTGCTCCTGCTTTTTTGGCTACCGGGTTGGCCGACAGGCTACGCATGCTGTCAATAGGGTTTGCCTGGCCGTGACGACCAATTGCCATTTCGACAATCAACATCGGAAAGGCTACAACCAGGATCATGAATAGGTAAACCAACAGAAATGCCCCGCCACCGTTACTGGCAGCCTGGGTAGGAAATCCCCAAATATTCCCAAGCCCTACAGCGGCACCAGCCGCAGCCAGGATAAAACCCACTCTCGACCCAAAATGTTCTCTGTTTCCTGCCATATATTTACACGCCTTATGTATCAGTGTGCTAGTACAATAATGGTAGCTAGAATTTATATCAACCACAGAGAAACTAACTGGACAAATACTATACAGACAGATGGAAATGTTGCGTTACAGGCCACTGGGAGTGAAGTGTTATTTTGGGAACTCATAAAAAAACCGCTCACTGTTTAAACAGCAAGCGGTTTTTAATATCAAACCATTCAGGTGCAGTTTGCACCTTGTATTACAAAGCCGAGAAGCTTACTTCATCTGAGCAAAATAAGCGGCAACATTGGCAATGTCGGTATCGCTCAGCATCGAAGCCTGCGGCTGCATAACCGCAGCCATTCCACCTGTGCGCTGCTTATTCTTATAAGCCTTAAGGGCGCTAACCAGATACTGCTCGTTCTGGCCTTTCAGGTTCGGGTAACCCGGGATCATTGCGACACCGTTCACACCATGACAAGCTGCACATACTGCAGCTTTTGCTTTACCGGCGGCGGCATCACCAGCAGCCATTGAAGGGGCCGACATCACTGTCGCTAACATTGCAATCGCAAGAACTTTCTTCATTGGGTCCTCTTATAATTCTGTGTTATCCAAATACCCGGCCCAGATTAAACTGTCCTATAAAAGCGAAAAAGCAGGGTATTAGAGAATTGTGCACTGTTTAGCCTAACATTGCACATCAAATGCATCATTGTGCCACTCCAGGTCACAGTCCTGCCCGCTGAAAGCCTCAACGACAAACAATCCGGCAACAGCGGCAAGCTGGTCACCATAATAAATAAGCGGTGTTCGGCGCCGGTTCCAACTCGGGATCCCGTATTCCTGAAATAACTTTTTCAGCTTTCGCTTGCCTACTCTGCCAACCGGCTTCACCTCGATGGCCTCGGGATCAAACCGGATCGACAGCACTTCTCCCTCTCTCGGCAAGCGCAGTTGTCCAGCTGTGGTTTTGCGTACCGTCAAAGAACCTAAATTCTGCGGTAGCCTGCAGGGCTGATCCAGCTGGCATTCTTGTTGCCAATCTTGAATATCCGGCCATTGCTCGACCAGATATAATCGCTGCCGAAAGCGCCTTACCTGCACTTGCTGCCAGCACAACTGTGGGTTGGCATCGGCTTTGGCCTGTACAACCGTCTGCCAGATCTGGTCCAGTTGCGCCTTGGAGGGCATCAGGACATCAAATAACCCAAGCCATTGCCGAATCAGTTGTTTTCCAATACGCTCAGAGCCCAACCCGGCTACCGAGAGACTTTTATCGGCCCCCAGAGCCAGTTGCAATTTCTCGTGCAGAAGCTCTTGCAACAAGGCATCTTGCTCACCACAAAGTTCTGCGCTTCGCG
>NZ_JAKRFQ010000228.1 GCF_022347985.1 Photobacterium sp. OFAV2-7 | reverse complement strand
CGAAAACGATATGACCACCTCACCGATAGCAGCCGAAAAGCGATAAAATGCGTGAAAGCCACATCACAAACATTAATTTTTATAATTAATATCAAACAATTAAGCCAAGCGCCACCTCATTTGTATCCGTCTGTATGGCATTGTATCTATGCGGCTGAAGTGTCGAAAATAATGTGACAAACAGCCAATATATTCATGAAACCTATCTTCATATGATAAATAACTGTGATTCCTGCACGATTTTAACAGCTGATTAACCTTTATCCTTTGTTGACTTTCAAGTCAATAAACAGAAGGTTATATGATAAATAGAATAATTACCCTAAGCGCAGTGGCCCTGCTTTCGTCACACAGTGCATTAGCACAAGTTGAAAACGGTGACTTTGAAAAATGGAACGGCAATACGCCTGATAATTGGAGTGTGATCGACTCCGGTATCGCTGTTTCCCCCTCTTCGACACAAGTTAAAACCGGCGGGCTTGCCGCTGAAATAACCGTTAATACAGGCTCACAAAGCAGTACGGATTTTTTGCAGACAGTCAGTGTCGAGCAAGGAAAAAGCTATGATTTTGCTGTATCGCTTTACCACACAGAAGGAAAAGTAAAAGCGCGCCTGTATGTAGATGGCTATCAGAATTACTCAGATAACCTGCAAACCAATCAGTGGCAAGAAATTCGCTATTCTTACACCGCCACCACCAGTAAAGACATTCAGGTGGGCTTGCGTTTCTATGATGTATCCGGTTTTGACGGCTCTGAAGTAGTTTATGTTGACAACTTCCAGCCAACCGACACGGGGTCTACACCACCAACGGACACTTGCAACGATACCACAGCCACATTAACTCTGGTCACGGACCAGTACGCCTCTGAAACGAGCTGGGTGCTGAACAATAGCAGTGGAAGTGCACTATATTCAGGCTCGGGTTATAACAACTCAACCACCAATACCAAAGACATGTGTCTGAGTGACGGGGATTACACCTTCATCATCAGCGACTCGTACGGTGACGGCATATGCTGCAATGTCGGCAATGGCTCATTTACCCTTGAAGCGAATGGCAAAGAAATCGCTTCCGGCGGTGAGTTCCAGTCTAGCCAAACTGTCAACTTTACTATCGGCGATTCCGGCACTACACCGCCAACTGAGCCGCCAGTAGTTGGTGACTACTACAAATCAGCGGAAGGTAAATCTGGCTTCGCACTCAAAACCGCCCTTTACAACATCATTACCAACCACAACAGCCAGGGATACAGCGCTATTTGGGATCTGGTAAAAGTTGCCGATTTGGACAACTACTACGAGAAAGATGGTTCTATCCTGGATATGTATTCTGAAAAGCCATCGTCGGGCGATAGCACAAGCTTTACAAAAGTGACCAACCAATGTGGCCAATACAGCAAAGAAGGCGATTGCTATAACCGAGAGCACTCTTTCCCGAAAAGTTGGTTTGGCGGCAAAATCGAGCCGATGAACTCGGACGGCCACCATATCTTTGCCACCGATGGCTACGTTAATGCCAAACGCAGCAATTGGCCATTTGGTGAAGTGGGTACGGCTTCGTATACCTCTAGCAATGGCTCCAAGTTAGGCTCAGCGGCATCCGGTCTCGGCTATTCAGGTACCGTTTTTGAGCCATTGGATGAGTTCAAAGGGGATTTTGCCCGCGCTTACTTCTATATGGCAACACGTTATGAAAACGCGGTAGCTGCTTGGGAAGGCAACTCAACTAGCTCAGATGCAGTACTTAATGGCACAAACACCACCGTGTTTGAACCATGGATGCTCAGCATGCTGAAACGTTGGCATAACAATGATCCGGTAAGCCAAAAAGAAATCGACCGTAACCAGGCTGTATTCGAATTCCAGGGCAACAGAAACCCATTTGTTGATCACCCTGAATTTGTTAGCGCTATCTGGGGGAACTAGTAAAACACTTCAGCTTTGAAGAGAAGATAGCTGTTCTTACATTGGCAGCGAACCATGAACTAACAGCTATCTTGATTTCTGGCGGATTCTCTCAATTTCCTCACTGTCGATATTGAGAGATTCCAAAAAATCCTGATGTGCCTCCGGGGCCATTTTCTCGAACTGTATGTGCCAGTTCGTCATGTCCTGCTCACTCAAGCCAGCCATCCGCATGATCTCGACCCAACGCTCCTTCGTCATCATATTCTGTTCAAGCAGTACCGGTTGCTCCAGCAGCATCACGATGGCTTTTTGCTGCTGACGCAGGGTCTGAATTTCCTGCTCCAGCGCGTTAAATTGGTTGCGTAAGGTCTGTTCCGACTTGATATCGTCATGCGGCTCTATCAGCGGAGCAATTTCTTTCACCGGCAGGCCGAAAGAGCGATAGGAAAGGATCGTCTGCAACCGTTGCACCTCTTCCTTTCCGTACCAGCGATAGCCGTTCTCCGAACGACTTGTCGGTTTAAGTAAACCGACTCGTTCGTAATACAAGACCGTTGTACGTGAAATATTGCAGGCTTTCGCCAATTGCGTCACTGTCAGCATAGCTCCCCTCATTATACCTACTCGGCTTTAGATTTATTCTTAAATAGCATCGGTAACACGGCGCTCATTACTATCACGATGACCCCTACCATCGCTAATAAATCGGGCTTTTCAGCAAACAGCCAATACCCAAAGAATAAGGAGTAAATGATCTTGGCATATTCCACATTGGCAATAACATTCGCCTCTCCATACTTGTAGGCGGTAACGCCAATCCATTGTGCGATGGATGAGAGAACGCCAACACCAATCAGCAGTGCCAACTCATAAGCACTTGGCCACTGCCATACCAGAATGCTAGGTATCAGAGCCATTAACCCGACAAAGATAGCCTGATAAGCCAACAGCGTAATGCGCGGCTCGACTTGGGCCACTTTCCTCACGCAGATGACGGCCACAGCCGCTCCCAGCGCAGCAATCAAGCCTAACAAGGTATATAACATCGACGTTTGCTCAAAGCTCGGTTGAACCACCAACATCACACCGATAAAACCCACAATAATCGTAAACAGGCGCTTTGCCGAAATAGCCTCAGCCAGAAAAAGCCGCGAGATACAGGCCACGAACAGCACCTGAGTAAAACCAAGCGCAGTAGCGTCGGCAAGCGGAATATTACTGACCGTCACAAACCCGAGATACAGTGCAACGAACGCGCCCAGGATACGAAATGTATGTAATTTAAGGCGCTTTGGTTTCAGTAGCACTTCAACGTTGCCGACTATCGCAGGCATCAGCAAGCTCAGAAACACCAACTGCCGGAACAGCAGGATCTGAAACAAATCAATAGAGTCACTCAATACCCTGACCAGCACGCCGACCACTGTAAACAATGCTGTCGAAAGCAATGCGAGTGATATCCCCTTTAGGGTTGGTGGCATTTTGAGTAAAAAAGCGATGACAGGATGAGCAATAGGAACGCGCTTAGCAATTATCGACACCATTATTTTACCTCTCTTGGTTCAACAAGCTAAAGAGGGTAAAGCCTACACCTGTAGACAGGTCAATCATCACCAGAGAGAGGAATAGATAAGCGACTCGTAAATCATTTTACTCAAAGGCCCCCGGGATATTGCTATGGGGGCTTAACAGCGTGTTGAGTTATAAGTGAAACGGCACTTCTGTTTTGGTAAAGCCACCTTCACCGTCAATGGATAACACATACAGTCGCTGAATAGCGCTTGCATTTAGGGCACCGTACAAGTGAGGGTACAGCTCGCCGTCATCCTCAATGCCGGCCGGGGCTTCATCTACGACCTCGGCTTGCAACAGTGCAGGATCTATTTCCAGTAAATAGATCCCTGACGCACCTTTGAAAAAGTGATTAATAATCAACGGTAGCTGGTAATCATAAGCAAGATGCACAAAGCCTTCTTGCTGGAGAGATTCGGGTTTGTAGGATGGGTTGCTTCTCAATTGATTCAAGCTATTACAATCAATCAAATGGTAGAGGTTTTTCACAAATACTCGCCTTTTGTTCTTATACCCAAACCATCTTACTTATCTTCTTCGGTTTATCCAGCAAAGGTGCTTATAGCTCAAGCGCATAGATTCCCAGCCTCTGATCTTTATTCGGTATATCCATAGTGTTATCAACGTACCTGACCAGCTTGGCGCCGGCCCGCTCAACGACCCTGATACTTGCCTCATTACTTTCAACACAGTGAAACTCGACAGTATCCACCGTTGTGGATGATGACAAATACGGCAGAATCACGTTAAGAACTTGGTTAATAATACGGTGGCCTCGTACTGCAGTAGAGAGACAATACCCTAACTCTGAGACCTTGGTGACAGGGACAATGTACTTAATCCCGAATACGCCGCTAAACGCGCCATCATAATAAATCGCAAACCACTGTGAGCCGTATAACTGCCCATCTTTACGCGCATTAATGTAGCTCCGGGCTCCGGCCATATCGCTCAGTGTATCAGTCCAGGGCATATAGACAGAAAGATCGTCCCGGCTGGTATCCACTGTTTCCAGTAACTCTTTAGCATGTGACAGCGCCAGAACCTCAAGCGTTATCGATTCTGATATTTCCAGTTCCATGAGATGCTTAGATTTATCCATAACTTCAGGCCATTCTGCGGGTAAAAGCCGTCGGGTATGACGACCAATCTGCACTTTAATCATTCATGCATTGTAATAGGCCGACACTGATATATGCAACCAAGCACAGCTTAGAAGAAAATAGCTGCGAATAGACAAAACTCTCCCCTAAGCTGCATATGTGCTCATCCGGCCTTACTTTTTAGGCTCTATAAATTTGGCTGACGCCCTTGCCAACACTTGCTGTCCTTGGGTAACTTGCGCCTCCAGTTGGTAAATACCTCTTCTAGACCCGACAAGATCAGCTGTTACCATAACTTGTTGTCCAGTGCAGACCGGGGAAATAAAGCGAACTTTCAGCTCGGCAGTCAGCGCCTGAACACCGTGCGCAAACAAGCAGTGTGTCATCGCCGCATCCAGCAAGGTGCTGGTCATTCCTCCGTGTAACAGCCCATCATACCCCTGATGGCGAGCCGTTACCTGAAACGGGGCCGTTACTTTCCCTTTGCTATCCTGACTAAACGTTAACTGTAATGAATCAGGTGTATTGTCAACGGGTCCGCAAACCATGCAGTGATTATGAGCTTGTTTCGTAAGCTGATATGAAGTCATAGGAACGCCACTATCGTCTATTAACAGGTATGATTGTGACAGCAGCGATGGCTCTTCGGCCCGCAATGCTCTCCTCGTCCTTGCCCACCACGTCCATGTTTAGCTGGTCCTTGCTTGCCTTGTCCATGCCTCTTGCCACAGCCTTTACCGTGACCATGTCCTTGGCCATGGCTATGACCTTGGCTGTGGCACCGACGTTCCGCATGACGGCAACCATTGTGGTTAGGGGAAGGGCGCCCCTGATCAGCTTCAGTCAGAGAAAATAGCCCCGCCGTTTCTGAGCTGACAAGCTCTTGTGCACTTCGGCGACCGGAATCGGTTTGAGCGACCAACAGTTGGTGCGAAAGCAGCTTACCTAACATTTGTTGACCAATATTACGCACTACGACACGCTCAGCATGATGTTGCAACAACAGCTTCAACAGCGCTTTTTTACCTGCACAATGGGCAGCTAGAACTGGGTTTTCATGTCGGCTGACTTCTACTCCTTGATCATTAACAAACAGAAAATGCTCAGCCTTAGAAAAATGACTGGCGATGTGATCATCATTCATCGGAATTGCCGTGATCATAATTTATGACTCCTTTTTTATTGTCACTTTGCTTTATGAAATCCTTGCCATCTAAACGTTTGTTATTGGCATATGCCATTTATACGCTTAGTTATTGGCATATGCCAGAAACTTTTGTATGGCAATTGAGGCAAATCAATTATTGAATGATCTCTTTTGTGACGAGAAGTTGTGACTAACACCGAGAAGGAAGTGCCAGCCAATACACCGATTGACTGGACTTCATATGAAATGCATTTGGCCAGAAAGCTAGGGCATCAGTATACGGGTGACATCACCAAGGTTGCCCAACACCGCATGGGCTCTCTCTGCAACTTCTTCGCTGGGCTGCAGCAAATCCGGGATCATCACGGCCTTACAACCGGCATCCAGCCCGGCCCGCATACCATTATTGGAGTCTTCCAATACCAGGCAGGCCGCTGGCGCTATGTCCAGTTGCTCTGATGCCATTCGGTAGCAGTCAGGATGGGGCTTGCCATTGACGACATCTTCCGAGGTAATTACCGCATCAAACTGCGCCAGATAGTCAGAGCCATTAAAATGGTGTTTAACCTCTGCCAATGCCGATGATGTTACTAGCGCACATTTAAGCCCTTTCTTTTTCAGATCCCCGAACAACACGTCAAAACCGGGCTTATAGGCGACGCCTTGCGCTCTTCGGGCATGAAAATCACTGTTGCGAACACG
>NZ_JAKRFQ010000227.1 GCF_022347985.1 Photobacterium sp. OFAV2-7 | reverse complement strand
ATAAAATGAGAAGTATCACTAAAAAATACATTTATAAATTTTATATTTTAATGGTGTAGGTGCGTCATAGTTCACCCAAATATTGATGTTTTGTGCTGCAAAAGTAGTCTTGTACCTGAAGTTTCACAGGGGTTCATAAAGAACTAAAAAAATATGATTTAGCCGAATTTAGGATTCGGCTGACATATTGGGAGAGTTACTTGATGTCTTCGGCGGCCAACCAATAAGGCACAGGTAAACAGCTAGTATTTTTTAGGAGTTATTCCATGGAAAACATGTTTAAGCGTTCAGTAGTAGGTGTAGCAGTTGCAGCTGCTGCAATGGCTTCAGTATCAGTTCAAGCGAAACCAGCAACAGATACCGTTGATCTATATGGCCAGGTTGCCGTCTCTGTATGGGGTGGCGAGGCAGAAGGTGATACTTTAAATGTTTTGAATGAATCACGTTTTGGTTTACGTGGTACCGTTGATCTGGAAAAAGGCCCTAAGGTTTTCTGGCAGATGGAAGCCGGTGACGTAGGCGATGGTCAAAGCGAGGAGGACGGTGGTATCTCTCGAATGGGCTTCCGTGATACCTATATCGGTTTTGACTTTGATGATGTAGGTAAACTACGCGTAGGACGTGTGCTAACGCCTGCATATGAAATTGTTGACTGGCCATATTCAGGTCAGAAACGTGGTGAAGTCTTTGACTGGGTAACTGATGTCGAAGGTGGCGTAAACTATGATCGTCATGGCGACAGCGTTCGTTTTGACTCTGCTCAGTTTGGTGCGGTGAATTTCTCATTAGCTGCCGGTAAAGGTAACGTTACTGAAGAAGATAATAATTTCTATGGTGCGGCTGCTCATGTTAAAGCTGGGCCTACAGTATTACACCTTGGTTATGAATACGGAACTGACCGCCGATTAGACAAAGATGATGATAACTCTGTACGTTCTGATACTCAGCTTATCATTGCAGGTTTTGAGGCAATATTTGGTTCATTTGGTCTTCACGGGGCTTATAAAATCATGGGTGCCGAATATGATAATAACGCGCCTGACCAGGATCAGACTGCTTTCTCGGTAGGTGCTTCATATTCTATGGATGATTGGCTATTCCGTCTAGGTTATGCTGCTCAGCAAGACTTGGAAACAGGTAATGTCAAAACAACGGCAAACTCAGAAGATATCGTTTCTTTTGATGCAACATACTTTATCGACCCGAATGCAGAAGTATGGGTACGTCCTTACCAGCTAACTAGAGGTGGCGATAGCAAGTTTGGCTTCGGTGTTGGTATTGGATACTACTTCTAACAGCACAATGCCAAGCGTAAGCATGATGTAATTTGCTTTTAAAGCCGACTTTTTTGTCGGCTTTTTGCTCTCTATCAGATTGAAAATATCTTTATTGCTCAAGTTATTAATGTTTTGAATCCTGCACCTTGAGGTAACCTTGGGTATAATAGATTTGGCATCAGGCATAAAGAAGGCTCATTCATTAATAATGAATGAGCCTTCTTGCTGTTATTGTTATTGCTACTGAAGAGCTAGTTGATATTGGCGATAGCCCAGCTTAAAAACTTCTTCTTTGTATTTTCGTCAGCTTGGTTGAACCAGTGTTGTAGCATCATTTCAGCTTTCTTAGATTCAGCAAGTTGCGGTGATGTATTTGTAGTTGGTAGAACAGCTGCTTTAGGTGCCACTTCCTGTGGCTGAGCAACTGCCGCGCTTAGTGTGTTCGGTGTTGACACATAAGCTGCGGTACTGGCAATAGCCCCGCTCTGATTATATTTCTCAACTTCACGAGTGAAGTCAGGAGCAAGATCGAAGCCTACAGCCAATGTATCGTATGCGAATGGATAATCTTTCCCAGATTCCTTGATCATAAATGAAGGTGCTTTATTGAAGTTACGACCTTCATCCAGTGTTTTGATATTCGGGACCTCTAGCTTCAGGTGAGTATTATTTCCATCAAAACGAACAATGATAGGGACTGACTTGTATTTTGTTTTCTTGCTGCCCGTTTCTCTGACTGCTTTAGCAATACGGAAAGCGAGCTGGTTGGTACCATCAGGCAGCTCAATCTCAGGTTGATGATCAAAACCAAATATGGAGTAACCACCATCTTGACCGTTAACCACTAAAAGCTGAACTCCCTTTGGTATTTCCATTGTTACCTGCGCCGCTGCTGCCGGTGCTAACGATAGCAACATTGTTGCCAAAGCAATTTGTTTTAACTTCATAAAGACTCCTTGAAGGGGCCGCGTAACTAGTCAGCGGCTGTCCCTCGTAAAAAGATATTTCGCAAAACGATTTTACTTGGCTAGGCGGATGTTAAAAAGCTTATTTAATTTCTCTTTAGTAGTAATCAGAGCTCAGTCACAACCATAATAACGATGGGTTTTTAAGATATACCTGTTTGGAATTTATGTTTTATCGGGATATTTATCTGTTGTGTCGCATTTGCGTACCGGGTGTTTGGCGGTTAATGTTGCATGCTGTTTCTTGTCCCTTAATCGCTATTATATTCGTGTGAAACTACCGTAAAGAACGAGGCCTGTTTGTTTTTTAGGTAATGGTGTTGCGATGTCTGTCACGCTTTTGGCGAAATAAATATCAAGCAGCCTATGTTGGCCTAAGAAGGCCCCATTAAGTGGTTGATACTTGCTCATGGTGAGCAAGATATCAAGATTAAACGCACACTACCACATGTCTTCTGTCACTTGCGCTTTTATCATAATGCATTGATAGTTAAGGGGTGATTGTTTTTATAATTCGCTGGTTGAAGAGTGTTATAGTTATCCTTTTACTATATTTACGTGTCGAAAAAAGATTGTACTTTAGCTCATGTTCAAAACAACGTAGAAAACATTTGCGTGCTGACCTTCGTTTGCCAACTGAGGTGTGCATTCAGATACAGCTTCATTTTTAGGAGCATCTACATGGAAAACAATCTTAAACATTCGCTATTGAGCGCAATGGTAGTCGGAATTATGGCAGGTTAAGCGGTAACTGTTGCTCATTCTGTTCAGGCCAGTGCCTTTCTTGCCAGACACTCATGCTTCCCGTTTTTGATATTTGTACAATTGGTTCACGGTGCTAAAATAGCAGCCAATTTGCTGTCAGGTAGCCTGTTGTGCAGCCTGACCCTTCTATTTCATTTAGGTATTTACAGATGACGGTTAAAACTCGCTTTGCACCTAGCCCGACAGGCTTTTTGCACGTAGGTGGTGCTCGTACAGCTCTATATTCTTGGTTATTCGCAAAACACATGGGTGGCGAATTTGTTCTTCGTATTGAAGATACAGACCTTGAGCGCTCTACACAGGAAGCGATTGATGCCATTCTTGAAGGTATGGAGTGGCTAGGTTTGAACTGGGATGAAGGCCCTCATTACCAGACTAAACGTTTTGATCGTTACAACCAGCTTATCGATCAGCTGATTGCCGAAGACAAGGCGTACAAGTGCTACTGCCCGAAAGAGCTGCTTGATGAACTGCGCGAAGAGCAGATGGCAGCAGGCCTGAAGCCACGCTATGATGCCGATCACCCTAAGGTGGTTGCAGCAAACGGCGCGGCAACTGAAGAGTCTCCGTTTGTGATCCGTTTCCGCAACCCGAAAGAAGGCACGGTTGTGTTTGATGATCACGTTCGTGGCCGTATTGAAATCGCGAACAGCGAGTTGGATGATCTGATCATTCGCCGTACCGACGGCAGCCCGACTTACAATTTCTGCGTAGTGGTTGATGACTGGGATATGGGGATCACTCAGGTGGTTCGTGGTGAAGACCATATCAACAACACACCGCGCCAGATCAACATTTATAAAGCACTTGGTGCACCGGTACCAGAGTTCGCGCACTGCGCAATGATCCTTGGTGATGACGGCGCGAAACTGTCTAAGCGTCACGGCGCTGTTAGCGTGATGCAGTATCGTGATGAAGGTTATTTGCCTCAGGCCCTGCTTAACTACCTGGTACGCTTGGGCTGGTCTCATGGCGATCAGGAGATCTTCTCTCTGGAAGAGATGATTAAGCTGTTCAGCCTGGACTCAATCAGCAAGTCTGCGTCTGCATTCAACACTGATAAGCTATTGTGGCTAAACAACCATTACATTAAGACTGCTGAGCCGGAGTATGTTGCTAAGTATCTGCAATGGCACCTGGAGCAGAAAGAAATCGATACAGCAAACGGTCCGGTGATTACTGATGTGATTGCATTGGTCGGCGAGCGTTGTAATACGCTGATTGAACTTGCCGAGCAGTCTCGTTATTTCTATCAGGATTTCAACGAATTTGAAGCTGGCGCGGCGAAGAAGCACCTACGTCCGGTAGCTAAAGATGCGCTGGCTCTGGCACTGTCGAAAGTTGAAGCGCTAACTGAGTGGACAGCTGAAAACCTGCACAGCGTGATCAAAGAGACCTGTGAAGAGCTGGAGCTTGGCATGGGTAAGGTCGGTATGCCACTCCGTGTCGCTGTTACGGGGCAGGGACAATCTCCATCAGTTGACGCGGTAATGCAACTTGTTGGTAAAGAGCGCGTAGCAAAGCGTATTAACATGGCATTGGCATTCATTGCTGAGCGTGAAGCAAACGCATAAATGAACAGGCGGAATGACTTTCATTCCGCCTGTAACTACTTGCTAGACGAAGTAGTTAATTTATTTCTTACTCGACTTATGTATTAACTCATAGCGTGCCATACAAACTCGAATATTTTTTGCACCTGCACAGTATCTGAAAGCATCTTGGTCGAGAACAACTGGAGTACCAGCAAGAGTATATGCCATTGAGTTAAAGCTGGTTGATAGTAATGCTGCTGTAACAAAAATCATTAACTTCTTCATACGCAATCTCCCATGTACCATTAACGTTTCAATTTCTTCTTATTCGCAAGCAGTATGCTCGAGCCTGCAAAATGCTGCACTCGTCACATGAATATGAACGTTTATTGCTCATACCACTGAGATCATAGAACAGGAACATTTTTTTCAAATCTTAATAAGCATCGACTTTTTTATACAAAAACATGGGCCTTATAAAATTTGAAGAATTTCCAAAATGGCATAAATTTGATCAAGTTAACAAAATTTTGGAATGTGAAAAAATGAGTATATTGAAGCTATTGACATGAATTCATTAATTATTTATTATCAGCTCACGATTTGGGGCTATAGCTCAGCTGGGAGAGCGCTTCGCTGGCAGCGAAGAGGTCTGCGGTTCGATCCCGCATAGCTCCACCATATTTTTTATCGTTTTGTCTTAAGTATGAGAAAGCGATAGTTAGAAAAATGAAGAAACCTCGCTATGAGCGGGGTTTTTTTATGCCTGTCATCTGCACTGATTCAATCTTTGTTCAGCCTGTAATTCCCTCTGCCTCCTCCCACATGGCAGTTTTGTACCTGCTGGTATTGTCTAATAGATGCCGGGAAACTGATGATAAATCTAAGGGATGGAGAAGGTCGAGATAAAAGGGTTTGTGTAGAAATGGCGCTCCCTGCAGGAGTCGAACCTGCGGCCTTCCCCTTAGGAGGGGGACGCTCTATCCAGCTGAGCTAAGGGAGCATCAAGAAATTAAACTTGAAGTGCCATTATACCTAAAATATCACTAATTTTAAGTGATTAGTGTTAACGAGGCAGCTGCTTGGTCAGTAAATCACCAGGTTGAATGCTGCTCGCCAGATCTGCTTGCTCGACGGAAAGCTCGGTCGTTTTTTCGTAAACGCGATCTACCGTTAGGGTAATGTCCGTCTGCACCATTCGATTGCGCGGGATGCCCTGTTGGTCAATAAAGCCTGCGCTGTGCCAAAGCTTCAACTTATCACCACGTTTTACTCCATGAATACGGCCAATATTGATTTGTATTTTGTTTCCGTAGACATTCACGACTTCAGGCAAGCTCGTTCGGCATGAAAGGGCACTCTCGAGATCGAGCATCATGTTGCGACTCACCCGTTGTACTGCCTGGCCATAGCTCGATTGCCAAAAACGGGCACTCTGGGTATCTACCTGGCTGACGCGGGAGAATGGCCACTCGGCAATTTCACGGTAGTTATTTTGCATCAGCACTTCACCGGTTTTGCCATCCATTATTTTGAGAGTGGCGGCAAATTGACGGTTTATTTTATCACTCTGGAGCAGTTTTTGATCTAGGGTCGATGTCAGGTCAGTTATTTGACCGTTGATAATATATTGGGCGTCATTATCTTCGGCCAGCATCATCATGGCGGCAGGTTGTCCGGCATTTACCGGTACGCGAGTGATCCCGGAAACCACAAAGCTTTGTGATTTGCGCTCAATCTGGCGTTTTAGCATTAACGAAAAATCACTGCCGAGCTGATAGATCCCCCCCATCGCGGCGTGCTGCGGCGAGACAATATCGAAGCTGCCTAGCAGTACACCTTTTTTGTATTGGATTTTGTGGCAAGTATTTGCCGATGGGTAAACGTCGATACGTGCCGTCAG
>NZ_JAKRFQ010000226.1 GCF_022347985.1 Photobacterium sp. OFAV2-7 | reverse complement strand
CACTGGGTTTGGCTTTAATCAGCTCGTTAACCACGCTGGTGAGTGTAATGTCCAGCCCCCATACCCCAATAAGTTGATTTTTTTCATCACAGAGCGTCTTAGATAAGGTAATGCCAAGCTGGTTTTGATCAATGGCGCCAGGGTAGAGGTCACTCCAGATAGGTTTATTTGATGTAAGAGCCTGTTGGTACCACTGCCTCGTCCGGGCATCAAAGTGCTCCGTTGCCGTGGTAGCAACACCACCTTCTCCGTTGTACAGGGTCTGATAGCTGGTTAACGGACCTGCTGTCCCATTATCTGATTCCAGCCGAATGAAGTGCTTGTCCCAATCTTGCCCAAGAGAGAGCAAACCGCCCTCATTATTAGCGAAGTAAAAGTGGTCGATGGTAAAGTGATGGTTCAGTACGTTGGCCAGATACGCGATAAGCTCGTCGCGATCCTGAACAATACCAGGAAGCTCCGCTTCTATTTTTTTCTGATGTTGGTAGACAGCCTGAGCTTCAGAAAAGAAATTATCTAACTGGCGATAAATGGTCTCACTGGAGTGGTGGTACAGCCTTTCTATGGTTTGCAGCCGGACCTGTTCAGAGCTGTGATACCATAACAGTCCGATAGGAATGGCTGTTAACAGAACCAGTAGTGTCAGGATTAACTGAATACGCAGACCAAGGTTTTTAGAAAGTTGGCTTAACATATTATACTCTTGGGCTATTCAGAAATTTATAGGCTGATATTAAACGCCTCGAAGGATATATTCTCCTGTCGATGGTTACAAATGTTATAGCCGAGTTTTCTTAGATTTTTGTTTAAGTTATAGGGTTAGCTGAGTGAATCACAGCCCTCTTATACAGGGCGTCAATTGTTCCCTTGTGAATACCAACAGGAGAGACCATGTTTACCGGGATTGTTCAGGGTACTGCGGAAGTTATCGAAATTACCAAAAAAGATCAGTTTCAAACTCATGTTATTCGGATGCCATCGCAGTTGTTGTCTGGGCTTGAAATTGGTGCCTCAGTGGCACATAACGGTTGTTGCCTGACGGTAACTGCTTGTTCTGGTGATGAGGTCGCTTTTGATTTGATGCAGGAGACATTAAAGGTTACCAACCTTGGTTTGTTGAAAGTCGGGGATGCGGTCAATGTTGAGCGAGCAGCCAAGTTTGGTGATGAAATTGGTGGTCACTCAATGGCGGGACATATTAACTTTTCGACAGAAATCAGCGAAGTTATCATCAGCCCAAATAACTGTACTATCTGGTTCCAATTACCCGAAGCTTATGCAAAGTATGTGTTACGCAAGGGCTACATTGGTATCGATGGTTGCTCACTAACGATTGGGGACGTAAAAGGGAATAGTTTCTGCGTCCACCTAATCCCTGAAACGCTTAGCCGAACCCTGTTTGGCCGTCGCCAGGCAGGCGATATTGTGAATATCGAAATTGATCCCCAGACACAGGCTATTGTTGATACGGTGGAACGTGTGTTGGCGGCAAAAGAAAACGAATAGTGCAGCGCTAATTAATAACAATCCCTGCTGTTGCAGGGATTGTCCATCTTAGTGGTAATTCAGCCACCATCGGCCAATAAGACAAACTAGAAAATTTGCTCATCATCGGCATCAACGAACAAGTTAATCGTTTTATGCAACTCATCAACTTCCATCGTTAAATGAATGGCATGACAACATGCCGGACAATCATCATAAAATTCTTGGCTACCTGCACTGGCATCGAGAGTTATTCTAATATTATGTCCACAGTGAGGGCAGATAACCCCTTGTTCAGTATAGTTTTTCATATTGTACTCCTTGGAGGTGCTGAGCACATAAAATCGGCTTCATTACTGATTTATAGGAATAATTGTATATAACTAAACTTTAGCGGCATGCATTCGTTTTTGCCGAGAATTAACTGTAAAGTTTGATTGGTTAGATAGTTTCAGGGAAATAATAAATATTTTGTCAGGGATTGTGATTTTTGGCTGGATATTTTTGATTTTATAAGATGTGAATTATTTAACAAAATGTCGATTTGGGAACATTTTGAAGTGTGGTAGAGGTACAAAATGAGAGGTAGAGACATGGCGATTTGCCTCTACCTCGGCAAAGTAAGAATGGCTGTGTTACAGGCTGGAAATTAGCTGTTGATTTACTTCGTGAAGCGAGGAAAGTTTTCTATCAGCAATGGCCCAGCGCGCATCATCGGCATAGGCTTTTTCCGGTACGGCGATCCCTTTCATCTGTGCTGCTTTGGCAGCGAGCAAACCGTTTACCGAGTCTTCAAATGCGACACAGGCCTGTGGAGCGACGCCCAGTTTATCGGCGGCATTGATGTAGACTTCCGGGTGCGGTTTTCCGTAGCGAAGGTGTTCCGCAGACAGTACCGCAGAGAACTTGCTTTCCAGAGAAAGGGCTTCCAGCGTTGACTGGATCAGGCGCATTGGAGAGGAAGAGGCCAGGGCAACTTTTAAACCTAGTTGTTCGCAGGTTGCCAGGGCTTCAAGTACACCCGGTAGCATTGGTTTATGCTCTTTGATTAGCTCTTCAACTCGCACCACAATCATTTCTGTTACAGTGGCACAGTCGAGATCTTGCCAAGGCTGTTTGGCATACCAAAACTCAACGACCTGATCGATACGTAGTCCCATGGTTTGCAGGGTATCTTTTTGCTCAATTTGCACGCCTAGCGAAGAGAAAATCTCAACTTGTGCACGTTGCCAGAAGGGTTCCGAATCGACCAATAGGCCATCCATATCAAAAACAGCTGCTTGTAACATCAATATCTCTCAGTAAGAATAATAACGAAAACAAGCCGAGAGCTTGGCAGGATATCCAGCCAAGTGCTCAGCTTGTAATTTTTACTGAAGATATCATATATCGCAGGTAGAGAATAATCTCGAAGACACCTGACTATTTGAGCAGGCCGAGTTTCTCTATCGAATGTTCGGCTTGAGCAATATAACTGCCGCCAAACAAGTTACAGTGGTTGAGTACATGGTAAAGGTTATAAAGCTCTTTACGTTCTTGATATCCTTCATCCAAAGGCCATACAGACTGGTAACCCTCATAGAAGGTTGGCGGAAAGCCGCCAAAAAGTTCGGTCATCGCAATATCACATTCGCGATCCCCCCAGTAACTGGCCGGATCAAAAATAATCGGTCCGGTGACAGTAACAGCGGTATTGCCATGCCAGAGATCACCGTGGAGTAGTGATGGTTTGGGCTGGTGGTGCATCAAGAGGTCGATGACTCGACTAGTGATGGTATCAATATTGCCCAAATCGATGCCTTTTTCCTGACAGATCTGTAGTTGCCAGGCTATGCGCTGTTCGGCAAAGAATCGGCACCAACGCCTGCGCCACTTGTTTGGTTGTGGGGTTAGTCCGATGTAATTGTCCCAATCAAAGCCGTACTCAGCCTGCTCGCCCCAAGAGTGTAACCGGGCAAGTTGTTGTCCAAGGGTATAGGCGGCGTCGTTATCAAGTACTTTGGTTGGTAGGTAGTTTAAGACCAGAAAAGACTTGTCGCGGCAGGTGCCAAGGTGAATAAATTGGGGGACCTGAATACAATCAGCTTCGTTAAGGACATGCAGGCTTTCGGCTTCCGTCTCGAAAATCATCAGTTGCTCGCGATCATTGAGCTTCAGGAAGTACCGATCATTACCATCTCCAATACAGTAGCATTCATTGATATCACCGCCTTCAAGAGGTTCCTTTTCAATGATTTTGAATGGCTTATCTAAAACTTCTGAAAGCTGGTGAGAAATCGCTTGCCACATAGCACCCTCCACGGCTGATCAAGATAATATGAGACTTTATCGTCGTCTCATCAACATCTTAGTCTATTTATTGAGCAAATTACTGTGCGCTTATCAAGGTTTTAGCCTGTCCGAATAGGTGACGACTATTAAATAATAGTCAACTCGGCCTCAAAAAGTTGATTAAAAACGATGACAAAATAATGAAAAAGCCGGAAAAAGGTATTTTCCGGCTTTTGATTAGGTGGGGATTACAAGCTTGGTAGTAACTGCTCTGGCATCAGTGAGTTGTAGGTTGCCTCTTTAAGCAGTTGGTTCGCTTTTTCAATGTCCGGTGCGAAGTACCTGTCTTTATCATAGAAGCTAACACGCTCACGAAGCTGAGCCTTAGCCTGCTCGATGCGCTCAGAACTCTTGTTAGGGGTTCTGAAATCCAGTCCTTGCGCAGCAGCCAGAAGTTCTACGGCCAGGATGCCACGGGTATTTTCTGCCATATCGGCCAGACGTCGACCCGCAAAAGTCGCCATCGAAACGTGGTCTTCCTGGTTGGCCGATGTAGGCAGGCTATCTACAGAGGCAGGGTGGGCAAGCGTTTTGTTTTCGCTAGCCAGTGCCGCTGAGGTTACCTGCGCAATCATAAAGCCTGAGTTCACGCCGCCGTTGTCTACCAGGAATGGAGGTAGTTTACTCAGGGCACTGTCGATCAGTAGGGCCATCCTGCGTTCGGAAAGGCTACCAATTTCAGCAATCGCCAATGCCAGATTGTCAGCGGCCATGGCGACAGGCTCGGCATGGAAGTTCCCGCCTGAAATGATGTCGCCATCGTCGGCAAATACCAGCGGGTTATCCGAGACCGCATTGGCTTCAACTTCCAGAATGTCGGCAGCGTGGCGGATCTGTTGTAGGCAGGCCCCCATTACCTGAGGCTGGCAGCGAAGAGAATATGGGTCTTGTACTTTTTCGCACTGCTGATGCGATAGACCAATCTCGCTATCCTTGCTCAACATATGTCGATAAGCCGTTGCGGCATCAATCTGTCCGCGATGACCACGAACACGGTGAATGCGCGGATCAAATGGACGGCGGCTTCCTAGCGCGGCATCCACAGACATCGCACCACAAACTGTGCCTGATGCATAAAGATCTTCGGCGGCGAACAGTCCCTCAAGGGCAAAAGCCGTCGAAGCCTGGGTACCGTTTAGCAATGCCAGCCCTTCTTTTGGCGCAAGTGTAATAGGCTCGAGACCGGCGATTTTCAGTGCTTCTTCACCAGAGATCACCTTGCCCTCGAAGCGTGCCTGACCCTCGCCAAGCAGTACTGTGCTCATATGGGCGAGGGGAGCCAAATCACCTGACGCACCCACCGATCCTTTTTTCGGTATGCACGGATAAACTTCAGAGTTCACCAGCTTCATCAGCGCATTGACCACTAAGGGGCGAATGCCTGAATAACCACGAGAGAGACTGTTGATTTTCAACACCATCATCAGGCGAACGGTAGCGTCATCCATGAATTCACCGATGCCTGCAGCATGTGATAGTACGATACTGCGCTGAAGTGTTTCGAGATCTTCGACGGCAATACGGGTGTTGGCGAGTAGCCCGAATCCTGTGTTGATGCCGTAGACTACACGATCTTCGGCAATGATCTGCTCAACGGCTTGAGTACTTGCTTGCATACCTTCCAGAGCTGACTCATGCAAAGACAGCTCGACAGGCTGACGGCTGATCTCGCGGAGTTGCTTCAGTGATAGCGTTCCCGGCTTGATTTCTAAATGGTACATACAACTACTTCCTTCTTGCTACCGTTGATTACTTTGATACTGACGGGGTTGTGATCATTGGCAAGTCAAGTCCTTGCTCTTTTGCACAGTTAATGGCGATGTCATAACCTGCATCGGCATGGCGCATTACCCCAGTGGCTGGGTCATTACGCAGAACACGACCAACACGCTCGGCTGCATCGTCACTGCCGTCACAAACGATAACCATGCCGGAGTGCTGCGAGAAGCCCATGCCGACACCACCACCGTGGTGCAGCGATACCCAGGTTGCGCCAGAAGCGGTATTAAGCAGCGCATTGAGGAGAGGCCAGTCTGATATGGCATCAGAGCCATCCATCATACCTTCGGTTTCGCGGTTCGGGCTGGCAACAGAGCCAGAATCCAAGTGGTCGCGGCCAATAACAATCGGCGCTTTCAGCTCGCCGTTCTTAACCATTTCGTTAAACGCTTTACCCAGACGAGCACGGTCTTTCAGGCCAACCCAGCAGATACGAGCCGGCAGTCCCTGGAACTGAATACGCTCACGGGCCATGTCGAGCCAGTTGTGCAGGTGAGGGTTGTCCGGGATCAGCTCTTTTACTTTTTGATCGGTTTTGTAAATATCTTCCGGATCGCCAGACAGGGCAGCCCAGCGGAATGGTCCGACACCTTCGCAGAATAGCGGACGGATATACGCAGGAACGAAGCCCGGGAAGTCAAAGGCATTCTCAACACCTTCTTCAAATGCCATCTGACGGATGTTATTACCGTAATCTACGGTTGCTGAACCGGCCTTTTGCAGATCCAGCATCGCCTGTACCTGGATTGCCATTGATTGCTTGGCGGCTTTGACCACTGCGGCTTCGTCTTTGGTTCGCATTTCGGCAGCATATTCCATGCTCCAGCCTTTTGGCAGGTAGCCGTTCAGAGGAT
>NZ_JAKRFQ010000022.1 GCF_022347985.1 Photobacterium sp. OFAV2-7 | reverse complement strand
GATCATCCTCTCAGACCAGCTAGGGATCGTCGCCTTGGTGAGCCGTTACCCCACCAACTAGCTAATCCCACCTGGGCACATCCTAGCGCGCGAGGTCCGAAGATCCCCCGCCTTGCTCCCTTCTACCTAAAGAAAGGAGATTATGCGGTATTAGCCATCGTTTCCAATGGTTATCCCCCACACTAGGGCAGTTTCCCAGGCATTACTCACCCGTCCGCCGCTCGCCGCCCATAGACGCACCCGAAGGATTGTTTATGTCGCTGCCGCTCGACTTGCATGTGTTAGGCCTGCCGCCAGCGTTCAATCTGAGCCATGATCAAACTCTTCAATTAAAGTTTTGTTGGTCTCTCGACCGGCTCAATGAATACTGTTAATTCATTACCGAAGTAATGAATGAATTGACTGTGCTCTTATTGGCTTTCACTTTTGAAAAAGTAAAACAAAACAGCTCAAGACTGTACCAACTTGAATTGGTCACTCAGTTTCATTGATATAATCTTTTTTGACTATTCATTTCACGAGTGCCCACACAGATTGCATGGTCAAATTGTTAAAGAACAATCCGATACGTTACTGGCTTAAGTTGCCGTGCTCCGTGTCGGTGAGGCGGCATTATAGAGACTTGGATTCCGTTGGCAAGGCTATTTTTGAAATAAATCACCAAAAACAACTCGACCGAACAACAAACAACCAATGAGCTGGAATCTGTATGATTTTGATCCACCCTACCGTTTCTTTCTCTTCAAAATCCCGATTCACTATAGGTACTAATTTTGGTTTTCTTTGGCTATAGCAAAACGAATTGCCAACGCACCAATGCCAAACAGCACAAAAGGAATCGCTGCTGCGGTATATTCAACCCAAATCTTATCAGCCAAACTTTTAGCCAGTAATAAGTGCCCAACCACTAATAACGCAGCACATACTACAGATACAGCAAGCAATTTGATTTCAGGATTAACAATTCGGTTTAGCATGATCCCCAGCTCCTTGTTCGATGGAACCGTAATAGGAACACAGTGACAATTAAGTGACGTAGAACAGTTAAGGCTATAAACAGTTAGAACAGTGACTTTTTTAGTTTTGATCACATAGCTCAGTTAAGTACTTCGCCAATTGACACAAAGCAGCCCTATTATGTTCATCCCACGGGTAGGCACAGTTAATTCTCATGCAGTGCTTATATCGCTGATCCCCAGAAAATAATGTTCCCGGCGCAATACTGATTCGATAGTTATCCAGTAATTCAGTTAGTAATGCGGAAGTATCAATGTTCTTCGGCAACTCCACCCACAAAAAATATCCGCCTTCAGGCCTAGTAACTTTTGTTCCTTCAGGAAAAAACTGTTCAATAGCCCCCAGCATTTGTTGCTGGCGTTGCTCAAGAGTACGCCGAAGCCGACGGAGATGGTTATCGTACCCCCCATGTTGAATGTACTGAGTCAATGCAAACTGGTTGGGAGCCCCCACAGACAGAGTCGACATAAACTGGAGCTCTTCAACCTGCCTGGCATACCGTCCGGCGGCAACCCAACCCACTCGAAATCCTGGTGCCAGACATTTAGAGAAAGATGAGCTGTGCAATATCAAGCCCTTTTCATCCAGTGCCTTAATTGGCAAAGGCTTAGTTTTGCCGAAATACAGCTCGGCATAGACATCATCTTCGATAAGAGGGATATCATTTGTAGCCAACAAGTCGTAAATCGCTTGTTTTTGATCAGCAGCCATCGTCGCCCCAAGAGGGTTTTGAAACTTACTCATCAGCCAGCACGCTTTTACATCATTGGTTTCGATAGCAGCCTTGAGGGCATCAACCGACATACCTTTCCGGGGATGCGTTGGGATCTCAACCGCTTTCAGTCTTAGCCTTTCTATTGCCTGGAGGGCACCATAGAAAGCAGGAGATTCAACAGCTACCGTATCTCCCGGTTGAGTCACAGCAGCCAAGCTCAACCCCAAAGACTCCATCGCACCTGATGTAATGACAATATCATCGAGGGACACCTGTATCCCATCTCTTAAATAGCGCTGAGCGATGGCACGCCTAAGTTCCAGGCTTCCCGGAGGTAAATCAATGATGCCACTATTAATCGGCATAGTTTTGATTGTCTGAGCCAACGTTCGCCCCAATTGCTGTAACGGAAACAATTCAGGATCAGGAAAAGCCGACCCGAAAGGGATCACGTCGGGCCGCTTACAGGCCCGAAGCACTTCAAAAACATGCCGGTTAATGTGTATAGACCGATTAACGACCTGCGGTGTTGCCTGTTCTGGCTCAGACAATCGATTAAAGTGGGCAGCAACGTAATAACCCGCTTTTGCCTTGGCGTAAATCCAGCCTTCGGCTTCTAAATGCTCATACGCTTTCAGTACGGTCATCACACTGACAGCCTGGGCCTTGCTCATCACTCGAACAGACGGTATACGCTCACCGGGCAACCAAATCTTTTGCCGGATCTGCTCTTTGACATTCTCAATTATGTTGCCATATCGGCTATTGACTGATCGCGATGACAAAATCCCTATTCTCTCTTTTATTTCGTTGAGTACTGCAACGCAAATACTAGCGGCTTACCGTGCGGCTGTCAGAGCCTTACGGATAATTTATCTATTAACTGTGATGAACGATGAAAATCACCTGCTATTTCTTATAGAGAACACTCTTAACATAAATATTAACACCCATGAAATACGTATATATTCCAACTCAGAGCAAAGATTATCAACCACCTCCGACCAGTGACACATAATTCTATTATTGAACCACTCAACAGCTATTACACCCACCCAGACCCAGCACTGCAGATATAGATACCGGTAAACATTAATTTCACGAAATTCATAGCTTTACATAAAACCCATACCGGTTTCATCATTTAATACCGGACGAATAATTACATGATACTTTTGCAATAGCGTTTTATTGCTACCAGCGTGTGAATTAGTATTGATTCCCTCTAATCATAAGAAGACTACGTATATTTCATGTGGCAACTCGGATCGCCATATCGAAATTCGCACAGGGAATGGGGCAAGTCATGAAGTTTAACTTGATGCTATTTAGTATGGTATCTGTATTGATATCCAATGGCATACATGCTGAAGAACAGGTTCAGGATGTTCCCTCACAACAAAAAAAATGGGGAGCGTCTATTGGTATTGATTACAGCAGAAATGGTTACGATGACGACCACTATTTAGCCGACCGTAATCTGGCACTTACCGCTACGATTAAGTACTACCTAAATGCCAATACAAAATTCACAGCCATTGCCTCTGGCCGACACAGCTACGACGGTGAAAGGGGAGAATTTTGGAGCGATATTTGGTTAACAGCGACAAGATATAATATTTGGAATCCGACTGACCATCTTGCGATGTCAGCAGGTTCACGCATTCTTATTCCAGTATCAGATGAGTCAATAAAAAACGACCTTAATACTGCAATACGCGGCAATGTTAAATTCTCTTATTCACTAGACCATATTATCGAAGGGCTTCTGGTTAGCGATTCTATTCGTTTACGTAAAAACTTCCACCAATACACGACTGCTGGCGGCCATCCACTCGAAGAGTATCGAATCAGTAATTTATTGTCTGTCGATTACACGCCGAATAAATGGTTTTTCAGCACTAACTTTGTGAGCTCAAAATCATGGAGCTATCGTGGAACAAGTTATTCGCCTGAACTGACTTACTCAGCCGAACTGGGTTATCAGTTTAACGATGAATTTAGCTTGGCAACAGGCATGACGAATAGTGCGTCATATTACGACCCAGACAGGGGTCCGAACCCAATCGAAAACCTATTTGATCTCGAAAAACCCACCTACTACATCACATTAAATTACGACCTTTAATCATAATAATTTGGTGAGCACAACATGTATAAGAAATTAGCCATTGCAGCTATGGTGAGCATTGCGCTCTTCGGCTGCGGCGCTGAGGAAAGGAGCTATGACACTCTTCCTCGCGCACAAGAACAAATAGCCAAAAACACCTTAGATACCGAATCTCTCTGGCTATATATGCCATCTACAGGCGCAGCCCCTCGTTATGCCATCACCCAGCGTGGTTTCTTTCAAGGCACGCCAAAACTTGTCAAACTCCGTTTTGATAAAACCAATGGTATTGTCGCTGAAGAAGTCGATCGCGATACTGTCGAACCCGGCAAGGACAGCCGCTACGCGTCAGTCATCAACCAGGCACCAGTTCTTAAGATTCCGGGCACTTTCCAGCAATATCGTTGTGCTGAAGATAATTATGATGAGTGCACCAACAAAGAAGAACTCAATGAAGATGCCGACCTGAACTGGGAAGAAACAACTCACTTCACTCCAGATTATGCCGGCATTAAACCCTTGGCTGTCGACAGAACTGACTTTGCCTATTCCGCATACAATGTTGAAGAAACAGCAGAACCACGCCTTATCCACTGGGAGTATGATGCTGAGCAAGGCACTATCAATGTAGAGGTTGAACGCAGCTTCACCGCAAACATTGAAGATTACGGTCAATTTGGTGATAGTTTGGAAAACCTGTCCTTTAAAACACGTTTTTTCTACTCTCTGGTTAAATTGGACAAACTTGCCAGCAGTGATTATGAGACAATTCAATATCCTGGTCGTGATGTTTCGAGATTTGGTTTTTTCAAAGATGAGAAGGAACAACGCTCATTAACAGGCCAAGCTGGTTTACAGGGACAGAGATTTAATTATCTCAATCGTTTTAATCCGAATAAAAAGTCGATCGACTATTATCTAAGCGACAGTTATTTTGAAAAAGAGGGTAAGTTCTATCGTGACATTACGCTCGAAACGATTGAACAAATGAATAAAACATTGGCTGGTACTGGTGTTCCACCAATCAAAATCGTAAACCCAACAAAAAAAGCAGGCGTTCATACTGGCGATTTACGCTACAACGTACTCAACCTAATCACCGATCCAGCAGACAATGGCCTTTTGGGTTATGGCCCTTCTGCTACCAACCCACTTACCGGTGAAATTGTTCACGCCCATGTCAACCAATATGCTGGCGTGATCCGCTCGACCTCACGCAGAATGTGGAATGAGCTTGCCAAATATTATAATCGCGGCGAAATCGAGCGTCCTGACTCATTTGTACCTGAAGATAATTTAGATAGCGATTCATCCTCGAGTGCTGATAGCGGTTCCACTTCAACTGGATTTAGCGGCCTGGAAAGCAGCTTAGTCAACAACAGCCTGAACTTGCCACCAGCCACCAGTCAACAGGTTCCCGTTCAGCATGAGCCTCAGTTTATAAATGACGTTCCGCGTTGGCTTTCACCCGATGAGCAAGACTCAAAAAGCTTCAGCAAAGGGGTGGCCAACTATCAGCAGAAACTCAACCATATGGCAGAACACAATATGTATGCTGCTGAGTTTATGTGGGTAAGCACTAAATCCAAAGGATTAATCAAGGGCATCGATTACCTTGCTGGCGGATACTTTGATAATAGTGGCCTTGATCAAAGTGCACCGGACTACGCAGACAATGCCAATAAGAAGCTGAAAAAATGGGACCAGTTGTCACAGGCTCAACAGCAAAAGGCCAGTGATGCCATTAGTGCACACATGTTTAAGTCAACGCTGGTTCACGAATTCGGACACAACCTTGGCCTTCGCCATAACTTTATGGGCTCTGTCGATAAAGATAACTTCTATCATCAAGATGAAGCCGTCAAATTTGGTAGTGAAAAAGTACCGGCCTACAGTTCTATTATGGATTACGGCGCAACAATCTTTGATGAACTGCCAGTTTACGGTAAATATGACATCGCTGCGCTGAAGTTCGGCTATGGTCGCCAAGTCGAAGTCAATCAGCCAAGTTCAGGGCAAGAAAAAACCGCATCTCAATTCATCAGCCTTCGTGATATTGATGAAACCCTACGTCACAATCATCAGGCCTACCCTCTGGGCGCCCTTGATCAATTAAAGAAAAACTTAGCAACGACTTCGCCTGAAACAACAGTTAAAGATTACATCTATTGCACCGACGAACATGTAGAAAGCACAACAACCTGTAACCGTTTTGACGAAGGCACTAATATTCTGGAACTCACTCAGTTCCGGATTCAAAAATATTGGGATAATTACGATCTGGTCAACCGCCGAGACGGAAAATACAAGTTCTATGACTATCAACTACAAGACTACACTTTCGGACGCTGGAACCAATTCAACCAAATTCGTAAGGTCGTTGAAGATCTTGGCGAAATTGACTATCAGCTAGGTCAGTTAAGAGGAGCTGAAGACAGCTACGGCCAAAATGTTGCCAATTACTATACCGACAACTGTACTCGCTCTTCTACCCGAAAGAACTTGCCTAAAGGAGCTCAGCAGGTCTGTGATACTTTTGATGCTGCTCTTGAGGCAGCCAACTTCTTCGTTAAGGTCATGAGTACCCCGGACCAAGTGTGTGAGCTAGAAGTCACGCCATCAGGGCAAGCTCCGATCAACCGATTTGTTGCACTGTCAGATCTTTGGAGTGCTTACGGTCCAGGGATCCAGCATAAGACAACGCTACCAACATCGTGTTTTGACTCTGACCTAGTCAATGCCATGTCAAGCGGATACGATAATATCAAAGTCCTTTCAGAAACTCGGGACGGTCGCTCACATGCCAACATGCGAGCCAACAACCCGTACCAAACTTCTTCAAATGCCATCGATCTAATGGGGATCTGGCCAGATAAGTTACTCGCCGCCCAAATGCTGGTAAAACGTAGCGATCATACGCTCAGCCGAGATAAATCCAACATCGCACTACTTGATGTATCAGACCCTCGTAGCGGCACTCAAGGGACGCCTCAGAAAGTACAGGCTTATTTGGGACATCTTGGTTTCGGCTATGATGCTTATCCGGCCCCAATCTTTGTTGATCAAGATGGAAACACCAAAAAGACGATCAAACCATATCGTCCGGATATCAAGCGAGCGATTGATGTGCCGTCCTACCTGTCCTGGCTACGATATTACTTCCAAATGTCGCAGACGACAGTGACACCTACGTACTCGGCATTGATACATAACTTGGTTGCATTTGGCTATGCCGATGAATATGGCCTGTCAGACAGTTCCAAGTTCCTAATCGACGCGATTACCCTAACTCGTCCCGGCTATGGTGTAGATACAGAAAATGGCTATGAGTTTAGCCTCAAAGCCCGAAACTACGTAGTAACACGTCGTAACCGACTTGGTTTCCGTATGGCTGAAAAAGCCCTGCTAATCAACGGGAAAAAAGAAGAGCTAGAGAAGCTGGAAAACGCCTCTTCAGTTACCAAACAAAACCTGAAAACATACGGGATTCGAAACCTGAATGATTTCACCCTGTTTATGTTACGTGATACTGAAGCAGTGAGTCTTCTGAAAAAGACACCGTACTTCGAGTCGTTGTTCAGAGCGAGCATATTCACTCCTGCTAAGTTCAGTTTCGATAAGGAAAACGACTGTTACACACCAGCATCAAACAGCACCCGTTGTCATACAAAAGATAACCTTCTTGCTGCCTGGAATGCTATCCGTAGCTACAAGGATGATGACCCTGAGTATCTGGAGGCCTTATTAACCAGTGCTGACAGCTATGCGACAGGTATCGACGAGGCCCTGAACGCGATTAAAGACGAAGAGTCCAGAAAGAAAGAGGCGGCCGTTTATGATGTCGAACCTGAAATCATCTGGCTGTGGAGTACAAGGGAATACATCCAGTATCGTTATGCGCTAGAGCAGCTTCCGGTACTACAAACCTACTACTAAGCAATTCTCGACAATCCCCTGGTATCTATGATACCAGGGGATTTCGACTCACCGCGACTGAACAAATACAGGCCATATCACGGATGCATGACCGACCATGAATAACTCCAAACAACTTACGTTAAAGATGCAAAGGAGCTTCCCTTGCTAGCCTACTTTAGCCGACGACTGCTACTGATAATACCTACCTTTATTGGCGTCACCCTGCTTGTTTTTGCCCTGACCCGCTTTGTTCCCGGCGGCCCGGTTGAGCGGATGATTGCTCAGATGCAATCCCAGTCAATGGAAAGCGGGGGAGGAAACCAACAAGGTTCACAAACACTGTCAGATGAACAAATTGCCGAACTTAATGCCTTCTATGGTTTGGACAAGCCGATATTCGAGGCCTATACCGAGTGGCTGGGTAAACTGGTGCAACTTGATTTAGGTGAATCCACCCGCTATTACGAACCGGTATGGGGAATGATAAAGGAACGACTACCCGTCTCCTTGTTCTACGGTTTAATGACCTTTCTGATCAGCTACCTGATATCAATTCCGCTCGGGATCCTCAAGGCGATGAAACACGGATCCCGGTTCGATAATGTCAGCTCGGTGATGGTGTTTATCGGTTATGCCCTACCAAACTACGTCGTCGGGGTATTTCTAATTTCATTCTTTGCATTCCATCTAGACTGGTTCCCGATGGGTGACTTCGTTAGTGATGATTTCGACGATTTACTGTGGCCGGACAAAATTGCCGATCTGTTCTCTCATGCCGTCCTTCCCCTGTTTTGCTACATCATCGGAGACTTTGCCATCCTCACCATGACGATGAAAAACAACCTGTTGGAAAACCTGGCAGCAGATTACGTCAAAACAGCCATTGCCAAAGGGCTTCCCTTCCGCCAGGCCGTACGTAAACACGCCCTGCGCAACAGCCTGATCCCGATTGCCAGTCATCTGGGCAATGTTGTCTCGGTATTTGTTGCCGGTTCATTCCTTATCGAGGTGGTCTTTAATATCGACGGTATCGGCCTGCTGGGGTACGAATCGATCATCGAGCGCGATTACCCGGTTGTCATGGGGATCCTGGCTATGTCTTCACTGCTGTTGATGTTCGGTAACATCCTCTCGGATATGTGCGTTGCCATTGTCGACCCTCGGGTTAAATTCGGGAGCTAAACCATGCCGTTAAATCCACTGACCAAAAAGAAACTTAACCGCTTCCGCTCCATCAAGCGAAGCTACTATTCCTTCGTGCTTCTGACGACCCTGGTGCTGCTCTCCTGTGTTGCCGAGCTTCTGGTTAACAGCCGGGCCCTGGTTGTCTCCTATCAGGGCGAGCTGCACTTCCCGACCTACTCTGAGGTAAAAACCGGTAAGATGTTCGGCCTTGATTACGGCTACGAAGTGAATTACCGCCAGCTGAAAAAGTCCTTTGCCGAAGAAGAGCAAGGGAACTGGGTACTGATGCCTGTTATTCCCTGGAACCCGTACGAGCAGGACTTCGACGGCATGCACTACCCACCAAATCCACCTTCGCTGGAAAGCCAGCATTACCTGGGCACCGATGAGTCAGGGCGTGATGTGCTTGCCCGCCTGATTTACGGTTTCCGGATCGCTATCTGGTTCGCCATGCTGACCCTGACACTCTGTTACACCATTGGCGTGCTGATTGGCTCACTGATGGGCTACCTCGGCGGCAAATTCGACCTGGTGATGCAGCGAGTTATTGAGGTGTGGTCGATGGTGCCCTTCCTCTATGTCATCATGATCATGGTCTCGATTATCCAACCAAGCTTTTTTCTGTTCGTTCTGATTAACGTTATGTTCGGCTGGATCAGCATTACCTGGTACATGAGAACCATGACCTATAAAGAAAAAGCCCGGGAATACGTTATGGCAGCCCGGGCTCAGGGGGCTGGCTTATGGCGGGTGATCGTCAAACACATTCTGCCTAACACCATGGTCATGGTGATCACTCTGGCACCGTTCGGCATTGTTGCCAATATCACCACACTGACTGCACTGGACTACCTCGGGCTGGGACTAATGCCGCCAACCCCGAGCTGGGGTGACTTGCTGCAACAGGGTAAATCAAACCTGGATGCCTACTGGATCATTGGCTCGGTTGTGATGGCTATTGTGTCGGTACTGACCATGGTGACCTTCATTGGCGAAGGCGTCAGGGAAGCCTTCGACCCGAAAAAATACACCCGCTACATCTGATCTCTGAGAGCACGATGCTCATGACAGATAACGGTTCATACAAACAACATTAAAACGGTAGCAAGGCAGCTACCGAGAACATAAGTGTATGGAGAAACAATGAGACAATTTTGGATGGCCTCTCTGCTCGCAGTCATTACGGTGCTGTGTCAGAGCAAGGGGCTGACAGCAGAGCTTCCGTCGGACCTCAACTGGATTTCCAATCCGGAGCAGCCGCTGTTTGCCGACAGCCGGGCCAAAGCAGGCGGCACTTACCGGTTACATATTTCAAGCTTTCCGCTAACGTTGCGAACTATCGGCCCCGATTCTAACGGAAGCTTTCGAGCCTTTTTGCTCGATGGCAACCCGGCTCTGCTTCAGCAGCAACCGAACACTCGGCAGTTTCTGCCAGCCATTGCAAAGGAGTGGGCCTTTGGTGACGACCACAAAACCCTCTACTTTCGGATCGATGAAAATGCACGCTGGACCGACGGCGAGCCAATCACCAGCCGGGACTTTGCCTTTGTGTTCGATTACATGAGAAGCGAGCACGCCAAGGCACCGTGGTACAAAGATTACTTCACCAACAAGGTGGCGGGGATCACTGTCTATGACAACTACACCTTTGCCCTCCACTCCGCCGATCAACTGGCTGACGATGAACTGATCATGCGGCTAAACATCATGCCTAAGCCAGCGCACTTCTACCCGGACGGCCAACTGCCAAACGATTTCATCCGCCGATATAACTGGAAAGCCGAACCCACTACCGGTCCCTACAAAGTGGGGAAAATTCGCAAAGGCCGGGCGATACACCTAGTTAAAGTCGACAACTGGTGGGGTTACACCAACCGCTACTACCAGCATCGCTACAACGTCGACAAAGTCATCATCAAGGTGATCCGTGATACTGATATTGCCCTTAAGTATTTTGAGCGCGGTATGCTGGATGCGTATTACATGGTCTTCCCGTCCCTGTGGCACAACAAAGCCAAGGGGCCGCTCTATGATAAGGGCTACATTCAGAAGTCATGGTTTTACAACCAATCCCCTCAAGGTGCGGCAGGGGTATGGCTGAACCTTCAGGCTCCGCTGATGGATAATGCCGATATCCGTCAGGGTATTGCCCATTCTCTGAATGTTGAAAAAATGATTGATGTCGCCCTGCGCGGAGATTATGCCCACCAGCAAAGCTTCGGCTCTGGTTATGGCGACTACGATAATCCGAATATCAAAGCCAAGAAGTTTGAGCCGGCACTGGCCGCCGAATATTTCGAAAAGGCCGGATTCGACCGTCTGGACAGCGACGGTACCCGTATCAATGATAAAGGCGAACGCCTTGCCATCACTCTGACCTATCTGACCAAAATGCACACAGCCCGGGTGGTGGTACTTAAGGAAGAAGCCAAAAAAGCCGGACTGGATCTCGAGCTCAAATTGGTTGACGGTGCTACCGGCTTTAAGTCACTACTTGAGAAAAAACATCAGGCTGCTTTCCTGGGTATGGGCACGAGCGCACTGCCTGTTTACTGGCAGTACTTCCACTCATCAAATGCACATCCGCAAACCAATAACTTCACCAACTATGCCGATCCTGAGATGGACAAGTTAATTGAAGCGTTTGACACCGAGTTTGATGTCAGCAAAAAAGCGGAGATATCCCGACAAATTCAGCAGAAAATCGTTGACTGCAACTGCGTGATACCAACTTATTCGGTACCGTTCTCACGAGGTTCCCACTGGCGTTATGTCAAGCTACCTCAAGGCCTGGGCACCGCGTTATCCCGCGATATTCTTGATGCCAGCAAGATGGAATTCGGTCTGTTCTGGATTGACCTCGACGAGAAAAGAGCGACCAAGGAAGCGCTGGATGACGATAAGTCCTTTGAGCCTGTCACTCTCATCGACAAACGTTTCGTTCAGGGATAAGGGAATGCCAAACAATGAGTAGTAACAATAACGATATCCTGACTATCCAGGATCTGGAAACCACCTTCTCAACTGATGAAGGGGAAATCAAAGTACTGGACGGTGTCTCATTCAGTGTCGCCAAGGGCAAAACCATCGGGGTCGTCGGGGAGTCTGGTTGTGGTAAAAGCGTCACCGCCGCTTCCATTATGGGGCTGCTACCCCGACCTTACGGAAAAGTGACCGGAGGCTCAATTACCTATAATGATACCGATCTTGTCAGCATGGCCCCGGAAGATCTCTACCGCACTCGCGGAGCGCGGATCTCAATGATTTTCCAGGATCCGATGACAGCCCTGAATCCTGTCCATTCTGTGGGACGCCAACTGTGTGAGGTCTATGAGCTGCACCGACCGGAGTTTTCCAAAACCGAACGTAAACAAGCAGCGATTGATATGCTACAGCGGGTCGGCATTCCAGCAGCCAAGCAACGCTTCAATGTCTATCCCCATGAACTTTCAGGCGGGATGCGGCAGCGGGTAATGATTGCCATGGCTCTGGCCTGCAAACCGGACATCCTGATAGCTGATGAGCCGACCACGGCTCTGGATGTCACCGTTCAGGCCCAGATCCTAGAGCTGATGCGCTCCATTCAGGAAGAAAATAACATGGCCATTATCTTCATTACCCACGATTTGGGCGTTGTTGCCGAAATGTGTGATGAGGTGGTGGTGATGTATGCCGGTCGGGTGGTGGAACGGGCGGATGTGTTCACCCTGTTCGAATCTCCCAAGCACCCTTATACCCAGGGGCTACTGCGTTCGATTCCGCGTATCGAGGGTAAACCGAAAACCAAGCTGGATACCATCTCGGGCTCAGTCCCCCACCTTAAAGAGATGCCATCTGGCTGCCGGTTCCGTAACCGCTGCCACTACCAGAGCAAACATTGTGGCGAAACCGTACCACAGCCGCAGGCGATATCACCGAAGCACTTTGTCAGTTGCCTGAAGATAAACGAGGTCAACCATGCCTGAGACGATCCTTAAATTAGTCGACTTGAAGCAACACTACACACTGCGAGGTTCACTGTTTCGCAAGCCCAAATACGTCTATGCTGTCGACGGTGTATCATTCGACGTCAAGGCAGGAGAGACTCTTGGCCTGGTCGGTGAGTCGGGCTGCGGCAAAAGTTCAGTTGGCCGCACCCTACTCAAACTTCATGAGCCGACGGCCGGGAAAATCATCTACAATGGACAGGACATTACCAACCTGAGTCCGTCGGAAATGGTATCCCTGCGCAAAGAGATGCAAATCATCTTTCAGGATCCGATGGAGAGCCTTAACGGCCGCCACACCATAGGTACCATTCTTGCCGAGCCGTATGAAATCCACGGTATCGGCCTGCCGGAAGAGCGCGAAGTCTGGATCAAAGAGTTGCTACAAAAAGTCGGGCTACCCGCCTCGGCAGCCAACCGTTACCCGCATGAATTCTCCGGCGGACAACGCCAGCGGATCGGCATCGCACGGGCAATCGCACTCAACCCGAAACTAATTGTTTGCGACGAAGCGGTATCCGCACTGGATGTTTCCGTACAATCACAAATCATCAACCTGCTGCTTGATCTGCAAAAGCAGATGAATCTGGCCTTGATCTTCATCGCCCACGACCTATCGGTTGTCCGTCATATCTCAGACAAGATCGCAGTGATGTATCTGGGGCGGATTGTCGAGCTCAGCGATACAGAAACACTGTTTAGCAACCCGCAACACCCTTACACCAAGGCGCTGATCTCAGCGATCCCCATCCCGGATCCGCGTCAGCGCGGCAAGCGAGTCATGCTGGAAGGCGATGTCCCATCCCCCATGGCCCCTCCGGCCGGGTGTCACTTTGCATCACGGTGCCCACAAGCAGAAAGTCTGTGTCAAAACACTTACCCGGCTTTGAGGCAGAACAACGAACAGCATCTCGTCGCCTGTCACCAGGCAGTATCAACCTGATGTAGCTTGCCTTCACGCATTCAGCAGGGAGTTTTTATGCTCCCTGCTCATCAAAATGCGCAATAGCGGCTTTGACGTCCTGAAGAAAAGAGTTGGGTAACGAAGCAATCCCCTCGGAGAAGGCTAATGGCTGGTGCTGAGTCACGAACAACAGCACATTACGAAGCAATTCCTGACTGGTGGCATCATTTTGCATATTCTCGCTATGGTACTTAAGCACTTCTTTTGCTAAGAGTTTGTTCAAGGCCTCCAGCTGCTCTTCTTTCAGGTACATACGTGAAAACCCGACCCTGACACAATTGGGGTTCTCCAACGCCTGTTCCTTGAGAATTTCCTTGTACTTCTGGCTCAACTTGGAGTCATCTGAAAAGCGGTAATAGTAGGGACCAATCAGCTGAATCTTATTGTCATCGGCAAGCTTGACCAGCCCCAACATTTCCAGCGCTCGCAGGTAGGCATATGTCGATGAATTATCCAGACCATATTTATGCTGCATATGCTCGTAGCTGTCTTGGTGTCGCAGATGCCGAAGCTCACGGTAAAAGTCATAGAGTTGAGGAAACTGATAAAATACCTCATCCTGGGTGAGGCTAAAAAAGCTATCGTTATCATGTTGCAGCTTAATCGCCAGCTTCTGCAATTCTTCCAGAGTCGTATCAGCCTCCAGGCAATAATCAAGCAACTTCTCAAGAGTAATACTAGGGCTATATAAATGACGTTTAAACGTGGACAGAGGAACCCCAAGCCGATCGGCCAATTCCTTATAAGTTAGGCCCTTTGCCTTAATGACTCCCCGTAATGCCGCCAGTAAATACTCAGGATTTGCTGCTCGCATACTACTACACTCCTGTATTGTTATTTTGCATATCCTGTTATTAGTAAAGGATGTTTCAGGTTTGGCAAGCGGATTCTGTGAATTTTTCTCTTCCGGGCACGATTTATCACTCTAAAAAGCGTGCTCAAGGCCACAAAAATAAAAAGAAATATATAGGTTACAGCAGCAAAGTTGAGAGAAAAGTGATGAGTCAAAAGCAACAAAGCCCCAGCTTTCGCTGAGGCTTTGTCATATGAGATATGGTGCCCGAAGACGGACGACACCGGAAACAAGCCCCTCAATTAGTATAGATATACAGTGCCAGAATTAGATGCCGCCCCCGTATCAATGGTTTCTGAGCCGTCTGTAATAATCCCGGTGACACCATTGTCTTCATTCGTAGCACCCACAGCCAGAGTTGTAGCGTCATTGCTAAGCGCTACGCTTTTGCCAAAAAAGTCACCTACGCCTGAATTAGAGGCTTTTACATAAGTGGTTTGCCCCCAGTTGGCTTCACTCTTGCGAAACAGATAAACGGCTCCGGAGTTGGTTGCCGATTCAGTATCGGTATTTTCCGAACCATCAGTAATGATTCCGGTGGCACCATTATCTTCACCGTATCCACCCACCGCGAGGATGGCACCGTCACCGCTGAACGCCAGGCTGCTGCCAAAGTAGTCATTACTGTCGGCATTAGTGGCTTTGATGTAAGCGGTTTTTACCCAGTTGCCTGTGTTGTTGCTAAAAAGATAGACGGCACCAGAGCTAGGAGCCAGCCCCCTATCAGTGACTTCCGAGCCGTCGGTAATGACTCCGGTAGCACCATTGTCTTCACCCGGCGCGCCCACCGCCAGGGTAGTGCCATCACCGCTGAGCGCTAGTCTACTGCCAAAATTATCACCATCCTCGGTATTCGATGCCTTGACGTAAGCGGTTTGTACCCAACTGCCCATGCTGTTGCTGTAGAGATAGGCAGCGCCGGAATTGGTTGCCGCCCCCGTATCGGTAATTTCCGAGCCGTCGGTAATAACTCCGGTGGCACCATTGTCTTCATCCCGCGCCCCGACTGCCAGGGTAGTTCCGTCGCCGCTGAGCGCCAGGCTGTAACCAAAAAAGTCACCACTGCCGGTATTAGATGCCTTGACGTAGGCGGTCTGTGCCCAGTTACTCGAGCTATTGCTAAACAGATAAACGGCGCCGGAACCGAGTGCCGTCCCAGTATCAGTTGTTTCCGAACCATCAGTGATGACCCCCGTAGCGCCATTGTCTTCACCCAACGCTGCCACCGTCAGAGTGGTGCCATCACCACTGAGCGCCACACTTTGCCCAAACTCATCATACGCACCTGTGTTAGAGGCTTTGACGTAGGCAGTCTGCATCCAGTTACCCGTGCTGTTGCTGAAAAGATAGACGGCACCGGAGTCAGGCGCTGACCCCGTATCAGTGATTTCCGAGCCATCGATGATGACTCCGCTGGCGTCATTGTCTTCGTCGGGCGCTCCTACTGCCAGGGTAGTACCATCACTGCTGAGCGCCACACTGTAGCCAAAAAAGTCACCACTGTCGGTGTTAGAGGCTTTAACGTAGGCGGTCTGAACCCAACTGCCAGCATTGTTGCTGAACAGATATACGGCACCAGCATTCGATGCTGCCCCCGTATCGGTGGTTTCTGAACCATCGGTAATGATCCCGGAGGCGCCATTGTCTTCATCCCGCGCCCCGACCGCCAGTACCGTTCCGTCACCACTGAGTGCCATGCTGTAGCCAAAACCGTCATCTTCTCCGGTATTAGAGGCTTTATAATAACCAATCATCTTAGCAACAGCAGAAGCATTCAGGTTTTTTTCGTTGGACAGCACAATCTTACCCGAGCTATTAGAGGCTATGATGAAATAATCCGTAGTAAGAGCATCCACTAAGCTGGGCACACTTATGGTGGCGTTCAGTGAATCGGTTACGGTAGTCAGCACATTACATACGTTATCCTTAGAAGTGTCTTTTTCACACACACTGTAGATCACACCGGGATCGTCTGACGCTGAAGTCCAAATAAGGGTCATTTTTTTAACGTCGGTATCAGCAGCACTTAGCATTGTAAGGTTAAATGGTGAAATAGAGGGTGAATCACCACTCTGGTCATCGTCACTGCAACCCGCAAAAAAAATTAACGCTAGAGGCGCAAGAAAAGATAATTTCAGCCAATATGTAAATCGTAGTTTTTTCATATTACGCCCCATAAATATAGTTAAAGCTCTAAGAGTAAATTCACGTCCATCAAGATAAGTAATGCATTTCAAACGACAGTTTGTAATTGAATTAATAAAAGCTCAGTAGCTAAAAGTCACGTCATACAGTTAAGAGACATTGACAACCGTTTCACTATAAAGCTCTTGGTTATTTAGCAAAAAACAACAAAACACACTTGTACATAAAGTATGTTCAGCCCCCCTTTCAACTTCAGCTCTTCTTTTCCCTGCTATTTCCCTTTAATAATCAGAACACCATCACATCAGTGGCAGATAGATATCAGTAATTACTTCCGCCTCAGGAACATTGGGAAAAACACTTATTCTCTCAAAAAAAATAGGGCAATCACGCAATTCTTCTTCATTTCCCTCTAGCCATTGAGAGTACAAGTAATTGATAGCTTGGTTAATATTATCATCCGAACCAACATGCCTAATAACCGCACAACGTCCCGCTGGAATACTTTTCTCAACAATACCATATTCATTTTTCTTTACACTTGACTTAATAGAAACACATATATCACAAGTGTATTTATCAGGCTCTGTAATTGCAGGGTCATCATAAACTATATTGAATATTCTCTCACCTTCAATGGCGATGCTATTTTCGTCACACCAATCATTAAGCAACTTAATCGTATTTCCAATTAAATATAGAGCACCAACATGAGTTATAGCCGCCACTCGAACTTCACTAAATTCTACGACTTCAACTAAACGACACCCTTCAACCGGTTTTATACGTTGGGTTCTTATCCCTTTAAGTTTTTCTTCATTTTTATCCCAACAACTCCAGTCGGGGCTTTCCCTAAACTGAGAGGGGCTCAGTCCAATGGATTGGCTAAAAGCACGAGAGAACGCCTCTGAGCTTTCATAGTTATTAGCAATTGCAATATCGATGATTCTCATATTCTTCTTAAAAGCCAACTGGTACGAGGCTCGTTTCATTCTAGCTTGCTTAATGTAAGCAAATGCCGTTATACCAAATAATGAAGAAAACTGACGATGGAAATGATGCTTCGATAAACAAGCAATCCTGCTTAAGTTATCCACGGTCAATTCCTCATCCAAGTTAGAGTCTATGTAATCTAGCAATTGATAGAGTCGTTCTCGATAATCCATTCTTAGCAATAACCTCTAGATTGATAGGCAGACACACTCTTAGCTACAAACTAACCAATTTTGTTAATCAATGCATGATTAAAGTTGCTGTTATGAGCGCAATCACCAATTACAGAGAAGGTGTAACACGAACCTGAGGCGAAGTTTAGGGTGAATGACCGAAAGAAAAATGAGCTAAGCTTTTGATCAACCAAGAAACAACAAAGCCCCAGCGTTAGCTGAGGCTTTGTTATATGAGATATGGTGCCCGAGGACGGACTTGAACCGTCACTCCCGAAGGAAACGGATTTTGAATTCTTCGCTCCAACTTTGCACAAGCTATCAATTCTTGGATCTTGTTGGATGTTATAACTAATCAACAAGGATACTCTTAGATTACTTTTGCACGCATTGCTCACTGAAATCACATGCCCTATAGTTCACACTTTTAGAACTGCTTATGTCAAAGTTCAATCGTATCAATCAGTAAACAGGTTAAAATTACTTTTTTGAGGTAACCGGAACAGACTATGGGAATCGTAACTTTTTCAGCTGATGAAATCAGGAATAAACTTTGGCCGGAGTATAAACTACGTCCCTTAGGCTCAACATCTTTTACCCCATCAGAAGCAGCTATTTCACTGGTACACAATCAAGGCGTCTACCTCATAGCAAATTCAAAAATAGACGACTCATGCCCTGAGAAGAGCATTGTTTACGCAGAAGGTTGTAACCCGTCTTGTGATGAAGAGTGGTATAACACTTCACGCTCACTAGTTGGAGGAGATGATTTCAGCCAGGAGCTACCTCCAGAATGGTTCGAATCATTATTGATAACTGACACTCAAACGTTGTCACTAAGCATCACCGAGAACGACATAAGCTTAGCAAAATAAAGACAATAAAGTTGCCTATCGCACAAGGTAGGCACCATAAAATGCCTTTCACAATCTTATATATCAATCTGGCAAAGACCATGCTAAGAGCTTGATAGTAAACACCATCTTATTTACTATCAACATAGTTATAGTCTTCTAGCCAGGAAACCACCCCCATGGATAATATCCAGCTAACAGCATCAAATCTAGCTTTCGCTATCGACTCTCTAAACAAAAATGCAATATACGATTATCCAACAAGAGAGACACAGACAAAGCTAATGATAGTTGATGTTCAGCTCCCTGAAGGACCAATATATATCAAGAGGTGGAATCCAAGTAAAAACCAGTCACCAGATCAGAAGAAAAAAGAAACTATATCAACTCAAATGCTTTGGCGATTAGCCAGTGCCATAAAACCCCAAAAGCCAATAAATGTTGATAGGGCTTTTGGCGGAAGCTACAACACGAGGTCAGCATTAGAAGTACTTTTACTTCACACTCCTCAATTCTATCTATGTTTTCCAGGTAGGCTAGAAAAAATAGGTCCTGACACAAAAGTAAAGGAAGGGCATAAGCATTTAATTTTCTGCCCAGATGACCCACACGAAGCAGGGAAAATGTTTACAAAAGAAGTAAACAACATGGTTATCTCAGAAGTAGATAGAGAAGTATACTTCGACTCTTTACTCTTAAATGATACAACTCGAACAGAAAACACTATTGATGTTGAAGTAAAACGACGCCATGCCCAAATGCAAATACTACTTGTTAAGTCTGCTGAGGCTATGGGCTTGCAATCATGGGTCGCTCGAAATGATCACAGTATTCAATATGACGATCAAAAGTTAATAGAAATGGATGCCGTTATGAAA